>QKCK01000162.1 GCA_003245695.1 Bacteroidota bacterium
GTTGAACTAAACCGACACATGTCGGTAGAATCGAAGAAAATTTGTAGTTTGTGTTATTAATAACTTAATAATCATACTACAATGAAAAAAAATCATTAGAAGAACGTTTTCTGCGGGAGATGCAGATACGCAATTACAGTCCCAGGAGCATCACTACCTACCTGCAGATGCTCTATTCGCTTGAGAGTTATTTTAATAAGTCTGTTGATGAGTTAACCCCGGAGCAGGTTAAGGAGTTTATTCATTACTCAATAGAGAAGAGAGATGTCTCTGTTTCATACGTTAACCAGGTAATAAGTGCAGTTAAGATTCTTCAGCAGGATGTTCTTGGTAACAACTGGGAGTCGATACGGATAAAGCGGCCGAGGGTAGACAAGACTCTTCCTGTTGTATTGTCGAAAGAAGAGGTCAGGTCAATAATAGAGTCAACCAGGAATCAGAAGCACAAGGCCATACTGGCAGTAATCTACTCTTCAGGCTTACGTCTTTCGGAGCTTATCAATCTTAAACCATCAGACATAGACGCTGACCGCAGGCAGATACGAGTTCTCGGCAAGGGTAACAAATACAGGTACACACTGCTTTCATCAAACACACTTGAGTTGCTGAGGGTATACTGGAAGGCATACAGACCTTCTGTCTATTTGTTTGAAGGGCATAGGAAAGGGGTGCCTATTAGTCGCACCTCCATCCAGAAGCTATTCAGGGATAGTATCAACAGGGCAGGGATAAAGAAAGAGGCAACGATACATAGTCTCAGGCACTCGTTTGCCACACACCTCCTTGAGAGTGGCACAAACCTGAAAGTCATACAGACACTCTTAGGTCATACCTCTTTACGGACAACCTCGATATATCTGCATGTTACCTGCTTTGACCCGATGATGGTTAAAAGTCCTTTTGATGAAATAACAATGTAAGAGCATGGAAAACAAAAGACATAGTACCGAAGTGGCTGACATCTTCAGGCTCTTCGGAACAGAGTATCTCCGGCACCATGATCTTATCGGAGACAAAAAGAAGGCTTTTAACGCAATAATAAATTGCCGTACTGAGAATCTTGGAGGGCATACATTACAGTGTGACAGTTGTGGCTACATTGAACACTCTTATAACTCATGCAGGAACAGAAACTGCCCCAAATGCCAGTATCTGAAGCAGGTTCTCTGGGTTGACAAGCTAAAAGCAAGATTACTGCCCGTGAAGTATTTTCATCTGGTTTTTACTGTCCCGGCAACACTTAATAAGCTGTTTTATGCCAATCAGGCATTATGTTATGACCTGCTGATGCGATCAGCCTCACAGGCAGTAATCAGAGCCGGTGAAAACCCTCTCTTCCTTGGTGCCAGAACAGGTTGTGTCGGGGTGCTGCACACCTGGGGTCAGGCACTGACATATCATCCTCATGTCCACATGCTGGTGCCTGCAGGTGGCTTTGACTGTGAAGGGGCTGAATGGCTTATGGCAAGAAAGAACTTCTTTGCTCCGGTGAAAGTCCTTTCGGCTCTCTTCAGAGGTATTTTTGCCGAGACCATGTACAAACATGCTAAAGAGCTTATCTTGCCTGAGTCTGAAGATGCTGATATTAACTATCTCAAGAAACAGATCTATAGCAGCAAATGGAATGTGTTTGCCAAGCCTGCTTTGAATAATGCAACCAATGTTATTGAATACCTCGGTCGTTACACTCACAGGGTGGCTATCTCTAATGCCCGGATTACAGGTATATGTGATGACAAAGTCATGTTCAGATGGAAAGACTATCGCAATGGAGGTAAAACAAAAATCATGAAGATTACCGGGGTGGAGTTTATAAAACGCTTTATGATGCACGTATTGCCCTGTGGCTTTTACAAAGTCCGCTATTACGGAATATTTGCCAATAAGGTAAATGCCAGCCATATTGATATCTTTAACTCATTGAATGGCTGCCAGACAGAGCTTCCTTCCCTGGATGGAAAATGCTGGCAGGAGATATTACAGGAGACATGCGGATATGATCCATCACATTGCATAAGATGCAAGACCGGCAGAATGATCCCATCTGACACGATCTCTGCCAGGCCGCGTGCTGCATGAATATTTTGAGAATGATGTTCTTTGACGTTTTAATCTTCCTCGCCCGAAAAGAGTTTATCTCTTTAATGGAAGAACTATAGTCTGTTGACAACAGAAAACTGTATAACACTATGTAAAAAGAACTGAAAATGAATATCCCTGCTTTAAAAACCCCTCTCTCTTATGCCAGATTGAATAAACACTTGTATCGAATGCCCATAGCACAGCATGGCATAGTCCAACTCAGTTTTATACACAATCATATTTTGTCTCTGTAATACCAGCTTAAACCTTAATTTTTATACCTTTAGTGGAATTACTGCAATATGACTGTGTATAAAACACTATTAAGTTGGCCTCATTAAAAGACACTTGCAAACACATAGATTATGAATATAGAGAAAATAAAAAATTACAATCAGAAAATGCTCGCAGCTTTCAGTACAATGATAGTATTAGCTGCTGCAATCGGACTTATTGCAATGATGATCTTTGTTTTTTCAGAATTGATTCCTAAAAAAAGACCAGCGACTAATACTTTACTTGCGGACGAGAAAGTGGACGAATTGAAAAAGGATAGTCTTCGTCAGCAAATTATCTCATATGATTCACCAAGACTTATAGACACCTTAAATTTCATTTATTTGATACCTGTCAATGTTAAGACTCTTGAGAAACCTGAAGAAATGGATAAGGAAGTACTTGGACTTCTTGATATGGACTACGAAATGAGTTCTGGCCGAAAATTCTTGGGTAGGAGATTTTATGGTGCCTTTAATAATCTGATTGTTTATGATTACAAAAATGGTAATTCCTCCAGGATTAGTGATTCAAGATTTATTGGAACAGATTTATCTTTTGAATATTTTGACGATGAAATAATTGTTGTGTTTACAGGCGCAGAAAAGGATACTGATAAGGACAAGAGCATTACTCTGCTCGATTTTAAATCAATATTTATCTATTCCCTTAAAACAAAGGAACTTAAAAAAGTGAGTATTGACAACGCGACCGTTAATGAATTTAAATATATTGAGAATAAAAAAGATATACTTATAACTTTTGGATATGACAGGAATAAAAACAACAAGTTTGATTCTGATATAGAACCTACTTTTGTGATGAAATATGATTACATGAATGATAAGTTGATTCCGATAGTCGACAAAGAACTTGAAAAAGATATTCAAAAAATAATTGATAAAAATTAACGGGGCTCAGCACGCGGTAATAAAACATTGGGGAAGAAGTGGTTATTTGAGCTTCGATCCTCGCATAAAAACTCCTTGTACCTTGTATTGAAAAAGTTATGATACAAAAGAAAAATTACCTGGAG
>QKCK01000030.1 GCA_003245695.1 Bacteroidota bacterium
ACCCTTCTCACCCAGGTTATATGCTTTTCTAAGGAAAGAACATGCCTGATCACTCTGACCATTATTGATAAGAGCGACACCTAAATTCAGGTACACCATCCCATTTCCCGGATTAAGGTCAAGACTCATGCTGTAATCTGATATTGCGTTCTCCCAGGAGTGCCCTGAAAAATAAACATCACCCCTGTCTGAATATGCTTCTGCCTTTCCCGGATTCAGCTCTATGTTTCTGTTCATATATGGAAGGGCTTTGAACAGATCACCCTTAGCTGCCAGTATCTTGCCGGTTAGGGCAAGTGCTCTGCAATCATCAGGATATAACGTAAGATAGAATTCAAAGTCTTTAAGGGCAGCCCCCCCCTCTCCAGCCTTTTGCATTGCTTCTCCCCTTAAAAGAAACAGTGAAGCATCATTTACCTCATCACCGATCAGTCTTCCATATTCCCGTGCTGCAGAATAATAATCTCCGTTTTTCTCATATGCTTCAGCAAGTGCATATAGATAGGCAGGATCTATTTCCTTGCCATCAGTCAGTTCCAATAAAATGGTAATTGCCTTTGAATTGTCACCTTTCCATATATCAATGAGTGCTTCACAATAATCTTCTGTCTCTGTATCAGGATATAATGACCTCAGATCGCTATATTCATCCTCTGCCTGACCAAACCTTCCGGTATTAAGATAATACTCAACTGCCCACCTACCCTTCTCATAACCTTTATACCACTCTTTTCTCCAGAAGCTTATCCACTCTGAGTCATATGTTATATCATCAAATGCACTGTCAAGTGTAATCTCAGGCTCTGACATCCGGAATCTACTGTTCATAAGAGCCTCAAGGTATCTTATGGTACCAGTAATGTCCTTTTTCCTTGCAGAGCAACGGGCAAGACCATAAAGTCCACTGCCTGACACAAGAGTATTGGCCGACATGAAATCAGCTGTTGCCTTTTCAACATTACCTGTAGAAAGATAAGCCTCAGCTCTTTCACAATACAGATCAGCTGACTTCGCCTTCTCAATTACAGGAGACAAGAGCATAATTGCCTCACCTGGTTTATCCTGCGTTCTCAAGGCTGTAGCCTTTAACAGGGTCTGATAGCTATCCTGACCCTGGCAGATGAAAAACTGCCCTAGAAAAAACAATAGGAGAGACAATCTTCTCATTTTTCTTTTATTGTTATTTCGTTTCAATAGTTTTAGCTTCAGCACCTTTCTCTGTAATGACATGAACAAACCCTGACAGATGAAACTGTTCAATACCGGATATGCGGGATTCAAACACCTCACACTCATAGTAATATACCCCTGGTGACACTACCTTGCCATTAAATGTTCCATCCCAGTTCAGTTTTGGCTCTGTTGTGCTGAAGACCAGAAGACCACTGCGATTGAAAAGTTTAAAATCTACCCTTTCAACCAAACCAGAAGTCTTTGCCACAAGCCAATCGTTAAAACCATCATTATTGGGAGTGAAGACATTTGGTATCTCATAAAAATTACATGTGTCAATACAGGTCATGGATGAAAGAGAGCTCTCATTGCCATTCCCGTCAAAGGCTGTGATAGCATAGCAACCTGCTACATAGTCACTCCTCTGATGAATGTATTTATATATATTTTTATCATTTATAGTTGTCAGAAGAGAGAGATTTTCATCGTTTGCCTCTTTGAAATAGAGATTATATCCAGCCACATCCTCATAACATATATCATCAGCAAGAGTCCACCGTAAAATATTATAGAGACTGTCACATTGTGACGCTACGGAGAGAGCAGGAACGCATGGAGGCTCATTATCAACAGGTATCGCACATGTCCGCTGTGAAAAATTCACCAGGTTCTTTGGAGTATCATCACCAGAGTAATCGCCTTCAGAAATAACATAATAACATTGCTCGATACCGTTTTCTATTCCTGTATCAGTCCATGTCAGGCTATTGCCTGAACCTACCAGATCCCATGTATCACCTCCGGCATTATACCGATAAAAATCATACTGATGGTTTATCCATGGAACATTTCGTGACAGTGTAAAACGCACCTTCTGATCACCCGGGGAAGCAACGACGAATAATGATGAAGCAACACCAGGATCCCCGATTAAAAACTCATCGGATGGATCACGGTTATAAAGAGCAACTTTGTAGACATATCCCCGATCCACAGTATTGATTAGGGTGTCAATATAAACAGTATCATTAAGATCGACCGTAGATATTGTTTTTATCAGTTGATAGTCAGATCCGTTAACCCCATCCGCTCTATATATCATATATTCATATGGCCCCAGAGCAGGAATAGTGTCAAGATGTTCAGGTTTTCTCCAGTTCATAACGATAGACCCCTTTGATACATCAGTGGTTCTGACAGATACTTTTGTTATCAGAGGCACCCCGGCAACAAGTGATGCCAATATCTCGTCAGAAGGTTTGCTCTCGGTGCCATTAGCATAAACAGCACATATCCTGTAGGAGTATTCTACGCCCATTGAGAGGCCATTCCCACTATTATTATCAATGTATGATGTTGTTGCAGCACCATCAGCATAGCCAACTTTGCTGTAGCCCGTTGACGATGGGATACCGTCGGTGCAGGTATCAATATCAAAAATAGAAGATCCCTCTCTTCGGTATATGCTGAAACCGGCAATAGCTGTTGTGCCGTAATCCTGCCAGTTGAGCCTGAAAAAAGTTCCCACCGGCGTCACATCATTAAGTTTTGGTGAAGGTCCAAGCACCTTTATTGACATATTGTCAATATCGACAAGCTGAAGTTCAGGATTATAGTCAGTAGCCTTTATGATAACATCATACGGCTGATGGCGGACACTCTCATAACATGGGTTCCATGACAACAGTGACCTCGTATAACTTCTATTAGCCTCAACGGTGGTAAATGATGCCGGACAATCAGTCAGGGAAAAGATACCCGAGGTAGAGGTAAGAGATAATGAGTCACTGTCTTCATCAGTGGCTGAAACATTAAAGTTAATCGACTTACCTGCTTCAACACAAAGATCATACAACTGCGAGGTAACGGGCGGGTGATTATCCGTTTCGTATACCTCAATCTGCATATCCCTCACAACCACTCCTATCTTCACTTTATTACGCCACTCCTGTATCTCTATGGCCACATTGTAGATGCCTGTTTTAACCGGAGCATCCCAAACCAGATCTCCCGATACATGATCGATATAAAACGTGTTCGATGCCTCAGGATAGGTATAGTTTTCTATCTCTTCACCATCTTCCTTGGTACATATTGTTAGTTCATATGACAGTGAATCACCATCGGTATCATAGGCACCCGGATTATGAATAAAGATATGACCGAGAGCTGCCTTATCATACGGAGGATTTAACAAAACAGGGGTATTGTT
>QKCK01000278.1 GCA_003245695.1 Bacteroidota bacterium
GGGTACATTGTTACGCACTGTGATGACAGAGTTATCAAGGTCTCCGGGGTTTTTAATATAGCCCAGTCCCCTGATAATATATTCGATGTTATTCAGTTCTATTGTCTCTGCTCCAATGTCGAGGTTACTGTTTGACACTGCATTCATGACATCCATCACAGAGACATTGCAGGCCTTCATAGCATCAGGGTTAATATCTACCTGGTACTCTTTTACGAATCCTCCTACGGATGCCACCTCTGATACGCCTCCGGCAGCAGAGAGACCGTATTTCACATAATAATCCTGAATCGTCCTCAGTTCCTGAGGGTCCCATCCTCCGGCAGGCTTGCCGGTCTCGGGGTTACGTCCTTCAAGAGTGTACCAGAATATCTGCCCCAGCGCCGTGGCATCGGGCCCCAGTGTTGGCTGAACGCCATCAGGCAGGGTACCCGGAGGTAGTGAATTGAGCTTTTCAAGTATCCGGGAACGACTCCAGTAGAAATCGGCCTTATCATCAAAGATGATATAAATGAATGACATGCCGAACATGGATGTGCTTCTGATGGTCTTTACATCCGGTATCCCCAGCAAGGAGGTTGTAAGGGGATAGGTTATCTGATCCTGTATATCTTTTGGTGACCGCCCCATCCATTCTGTGGCTACTATCTGCTGATTCTCACCTATGTCTGGTATAGCATCGACAGCTACCGGTGTGAGAGGCAGAAAGCCTCTCTTCCATAGAAAAGGTGAGACAGCAATACCGACAATCAGAAACACTGCCAGCAGGATGAAGGTTATCAGTCTGTTATACAGAAAGTATTTTACTAATCTGTTAAACATATTGCACTCTGATTTGACTACGTATGAAATGAAAGCGAGGTGTACATAATCATCCGGCAGCGACAGCAAAGTGATCGCTGCCGGATGAATCCATGATGAGTATGACTCTTATTTTTTCTCTACAAGAGCCATCCCGCATTTGGGACAATCGCCGGGCTTGTCACTCACAACCTCCGGATGCATCGGACATGTGTACTCTGTCCTGGCTACCTCTTTCTGGGGTGCCTGTTGTTCATCGGTATCCTTTACAACCTCTTTCTGTGGTGTTTGTTTGTCACCCGTTGTTTTACCCCCGCATGAAGGCATAATTGCAATTGCTGACAATGCAATAACAAAAACTAAAATACTCTTTTTCATAACATTACGTATTTGTTGTTGGTGTTTATTGCCTTTAGTTATTTCCACCTTTCGTAGTGACAGCAGGCAGGTAGTTTTGCATATACCTTGTCATCTGCTTTATACTTTTCAGTGTCGTGACCAACTGTTGCAGCCCTCTTCTGAATTTCATCATTTGTGATAACGGCCGGGTCATATGTGACCTTCAGCAACTGTGTCTCCTGATCCCACACTGCACTTTTAATGCCATCGACCTTCATTGCCTTCTCAATACGGTCTTTGCACATGCTGCAGGCCCCAAGAACTTTTATCTCTTCACTCTTATAAGCTATTTTTTTACTGTTGGTCTGACCATTTCCAGGTACTGTAACCAGTATCGCAAAGAATACAGCGATAAGTATTTTTACTGTTTTCATTTTCTTGAATTTTTGGTTTAAATATGGTAAAATGAGCATTGTGTGACCGTTAGGTTACGGACACAAATATTTAGCTGATAAGAATAATCAGATCCGGAATATGCACAATTGTGACTGAAAATCAGTCTTTTCACTCTTAATGCCAGGTGGACCGGTATCAGTTTCGTAGCAGAGTGTTTTACCTGAACCGCCATTCAGAGATTTAGGGGTAATAAAATATAATATTGAAAATGAGGAATAAGGTTTCTCTAAGTAAAGCCCGTCCGTTACCAGATATTTGTCGACAATAAACGTTTTTATTTCGTTATGACAGCAATTTACCCCAAATGTTGCATGGTTAAAACATTGCATACCATCATGTTCCATACCGCAGGAGGCCCTGATATCACCGAGATCAATCTTTACATCGACTATCCTTCCTCCACAATAATGTCTGTCGATTGTCAACCTCAATGCCGGAGCAAGGATTACCAGAATTACCAATATGGAAACAGGCCTTCTCACAATTAAAGAAACAGTATTTTGGGTTTTTTGTTTAGCATAGGTTTTTAGAATCTGTAACAGATATTTTCTTATATAAGATTTCAGTTACAATTTTCACAGTCAATATAGTTATCACCATATTCTACCTGTATGGTTGCATGTTCAATGCCGAACATCTCATGAAGTTGTCTCTGAATACCTGATATAAATGTGTTGTCAGTTTGTTTGTTAGTTGTCAGGTGGACTGTAAGTGCAGATACGGTCGTGCTCAAGGCCCATATATGCAGATCATGGAAGCTATCAACTTCAGGCAGACTCTGAAGGTATTCCCTGACCTTTAAGATGTCTATATTATCAGGCACGGCATCAAGGGCCAGGTTAACAGAGTCAATAAACAGTCGATAGGCGCTGTATATGATTACTGCAGCTATCATCAGCGATACCAGGGAGTCGATCCAGGTTATTCCTGTCAGAGCCATAATGATTCCTGCCACAACCACTCCGAATGACACCAGGGTGTCGGCCAGAAAGTGTATAAAGGCACTGCGTATATTCAGATCGTTCTTTTTCCCTTTAATAAAGAGCCAGGCGGTAAAGCCATTGATTACTATTCCGATAGAGGCTACCATTATCACCTGTGATGAGCTTATTTGTTCCGGCATGTTAATTCTGTGCAAAGTCTCGAAGAGTATTGCGGCAACAGCGGCTATCAGTAGTATGGTGTTAAGTAGTGCAGCAAGTATTGTTGAACGACGCAATCCGTATGTAAACTTAAGTGTGGGTTTGCGTTGTGAAAGGATAACGGCTATCCATGACAGAACCAGGGCAATGATGTCACTGAAATTATGCCCGGCATCAGCTACCAGTGCCATGGAATTCGATAGTACCCCGAATAGTACCTCAATAGCTACAAAAGCAATGTTCAGGGAGATACCCAGTCTGAAGGCTCTCCCTGATTCATCACTTTTATTATGTGAGTGTGTGTGGCTCATAAACTTATATGCCTTCTGGCAGCAGGAAGGGTACATGTCTCTTCTGAAACAAACACAGCCTGATAAATGTTGAGTCTTGTTATAGAAAAAACATAATAAGATAAGCCCGTGGCAATAACTGAACTCACAAAACAGTATAAAGTCTCACAGACTTATTCTGTAGTTTCCTTTTCCTTTATTTCCCTGGCAGTATAACCCAGTTTCTCTATTGCTCTTCTGATCTGTTCTTTACTGTTTTTTTCAGGTATGAATTCTACAGTAACGATCTTTGTTTTCAGATCACATTTAACATCCTTAACACCTTTTTCAAATGGGATGTTCTTCATT
>QKCK01000182.1 GCA_003245695.1 Bacteroidota bacterium
GAATGATAAAGCCCAGACTCCAGGTTCAAGTAGTCCGATATACCGCCCGTTTGTTTTGTCAGAGAAAACAAAAGATGAGTCAGCGTCATGCCCCTGAATGTATACCATAGCCTCCACAGATTCTCCGGTAACGGAGTCAGTGACCCTGCCCTGGATACCTGTAAAGACCTCACTTACATACCTTATAAGTGAACGGTAGTTATAGTTCCATAATGACTCAAGCTCTGTTGCTTCAGTCATTTTTATATCGTCAAGTTCAATAGTAACCTCACGACCTCCCAGACTGTAAGTCATATAATCCTGACGACCACCATAAATCACATACCAGGCAGCACCGTTTGTGACTCCGTTATTCAGGTCGTTCATATATGAAGCTGGAGAATGAAGGTGCACAGTATCGGCATACCTGCGGCTGATTGAAAAGAGCCAGTCATTATCAGCATGTAACCTCGACCATCGATCCCATGGATAATTGACAACTTCAGAACCAGAGTGAAAGTTAGCTGACAGGGCAAAATGATGCTCCTTCATAAACGAAATCATGGCAGCGTTCTCTGGCTGAACAGTAACGGTGTATGTTATCTCAGGGTCAGGATAGTTACGGTTCAGATCAATGCTGTTTGCATTATATCTCACCGGGTTTATAATCTCATCACCTGTTCGGTACATTCCATCAGGGTTAGCCAGAGGATTAATCCAAACCTCGCTATTGGCTCTTATTCTTTTTACCAACTCATCACCAGTCGATTCTTCAGTAAGTAACGATGCAAGCCTCAGCATTAGAACAAAACCACCAAGCTCATCACCATGGATTGATGAAGAGAGAAAAACCTCCGGTTCATCTTCATCCTCTGTAACGTTATCTGATATCTTCAGAACAAATATCATTTTTCCCTTAATGCTTACCCCTATTGTATCAACACTGCATATGTCAGGGTGTTGCTCAGCCATGGCATGTACTATTGAATCATATTGTGAATAAGTCGGATAAACATTCCATCCTATAGCTTCAGAAACTGTAGAGGCCATAATGATTCTCTTTGAGTCATCTCTCTTAACCAGTTCGTATGGTATTTTCTTACTTAAAAAAACCTCAGCTGTTTTTGGTGAGAGGTATAATACAGCCTTTTTCCCATCGCATGATGAGACATCAAACTCCTCTGCCAGCATACTCATTTCTTCAAAGCCAGGGTAATCAATAGTTACCTCAGCCATCCCATACCTGTCGACATACGAAACGATATCGTCCCCCGGTAATATCTCCTGTGCATTCAGGGATAATGATAGTATCAATAAGATCAGTGAGACAGAGAGTCTGTTCATCTTCACCACATTGATCAGACATTGAAGCGGATATGGAGTATGTCGCCGTCTCCTACTATATAGTTCTTCCCTTCGATGAAGAATTTACCTGCTTCCTTGCATTTTTGTTCAGATCCCAGAGCAATGAAATCATCATACTTCATCACTTCTGCCCTGATGAAGCCTCTTTCCAGATCAGAGTGTATCACTCCGGCAGCCTGTGGTGCAGTCATTCCGGCCGTGATAGTCCACGCTTTTATCTCTTTGGGCCCAACGGTAAAGAAGGTCTGAAGATTGAGCATTGCATATGCTGCCCTTACCAGCTTGTTAACACCCGGCTCGGCAAGACCCGCTGCCTGGAGGAACTCCATACGGTCAGCCTCCTCCGACAGGGTAGCGATCTCTGCCTCAACAGCACCCGCTATGACCAGTGGCTCCACTCCCCTGTCATTAAGATACTCCCTTACACGTTCAACATATTTATTACCTGATATGGCAGATCCCTCATCAACATTACATACATATAGAACAGGCTTCATGGTCAAGAGGAAAATATCATCCACGACCTTCTTCTCCTCAGGCTTTACAGCCAGGGTATTTGCATTCTGAAAGTTACTCAGGTGTTCTTTGAATCTCAACAGTATCTCAAGCGCATGCTTTGCCTCCTTATCACCTGTTTTGGCAGCCCTCTCTACCCTTTGCATCTTCTTCTCCACCGACTCAAGGTCTTTTACCTGCAATTCAAACTCAACATTCTCAATATCGCGGATAGGATCTACAGATCCATCTATATGTGGAAGATTGTCATCATCAAAACACCTTAGAACATGTATCAGTGCATCAGTATTACGTATGTCACCAAGAAACCTGTTTCCTGATGATGCGTCAGACTGCCCCCTCACAAGGCCAGGAATATCTACAATCTCCACAGTGGTTGGGACAATCTTTTCTGTTGCCTGAAATTTTTCAAGCTCATACAATCTGCGATCAGGTACCTGTATTACTCCCAGGTTTGCTTTTGTCCCCGCACCAAAGGTTCCGGTCTCACCTTTTGTGTTTGAAATACAATTGAAAATGGTGGTTTTACCTGTACTGGTTATCCCTATAATACCGCATTGAAGTGCCATCAGTCGTCTTTTTTGTTTATTTTACAAAGGTATCAAAAAGAGTGCATGAACAACAACCCAAAAAAGCCCTTCAGGGTTTTTTACTAATTTTGAAAGTGAATTAAACCTTTTGATGTTTTATTACTCTTACTAAGAAAAGCTGAGGCCTGAAAGTAAATCAACATATCAGTGAAGAGACAATACTCGAATCAATCCGCAATGATTCTGCAAAAGCATTCAGGCTGATCGTGGATAAATATGGATCGAGGCTTTACTGGCATATAAGACGTATTGTAATTGTCCATGATGACGCTGACGATGTTCTTCAGAATACCTTTATCAATATCTGGAAAAACATTGATGGATTCAGAAATGACAGTGCCTTTTATACCTGGCTATATACAATCGCCACCAGGGAGGCACTGACATACATCCGTAAAAAGGCGAAGAACAATAATATATCACTTGATGAGCTTGATAACTTCTTCACAGCATCAGTTGAGGGAGATACATGGTTTGACGGTGATGAAGCCGAACGCAAACTTCAGAACGCAATACTAAAACTACCTGACAAGCAACGCGTTGTCTTTAATATGAAGTATTATGACGATATGACATATGAAGAGATGAGTAAAATACTTGATACCTCACAAGGGGCACTGAAAGCATCTTACCATCATGCAGTAAAAAAAATTGAACGTTTTCTTCAGGAGTAATTAAACCTTATTGATATTGAGTCATCTAACA
This sequence comes from Bacteroidota bacterium, assembly GCA_003245695.1. Taxonomy (GTDB): domain Bacteria; phylum Bacteroidota; class Bacteroidia; order Bacteroidales; family VadinHA17; genus SR-FBR-E99. The sequence continues at coordinate 3,156 of QKCK01000182.1, forward strand.
ATTGTATGAAGAAGGAAAAAGAGATATCAGCAAAAAATCCTTTCCGTGTGCCTGACGACTACTTTGAGACGCTAACAGAGAGAATGATCTCATTATCGGTGATAGAAGGAGAAGAGAAGAATGTCAGAAAGAAAAGAGAGCTGTATGACACTGTTAGGCCATACCTGGCCCTGGCTGCTGTGATGACAGGCTTTGCCCTTATTACTGCGGGCATTGTCAGAGTAGTATCAGATCAGGAAGGGAATCTGCTGGCCGGTTACAGAACCAGAACGGTAATAAGGGAAATGATAACCGAAGAGATAGAGATAACCACTCTTGAAAACGAGCTTGCAGAGTACATGTCAGGTAATACCTCTGCTGATAATGCTGAAGATGACTTCTACGAGAGTATGGTAATTGAGAATATTGAAGAAACAGATATTTATGATTTATAAAAGTGAAAAGATGAAAAGGATACTATTACTCACAGTAATTATGATTCTGGCATGCCAGTATACAGCTATGGCTCAGGATCAGAGAGGGGCAGATAAGCTGGCCGCATATAAGATCGCCTTTTTCACCAAACGTCTGGAGCTCACTCCTGCCGAAGCTGAAAAATTCTGGCCTGTTTACAATGAGTATTCGTTAAAAAAGAGCAAGATACAGATTGACAGGTTGTCAATGATGCGCTATGTAAAACAGAATGAATCAATAATAACAGGAGACGAACTGAACGTCACTGCTGATAAGCTTACTCAGTCATATATTGACGAGTCAAACCTGGAGATAACATTTGTGAATGAGATCAAAAAGATATTACCCCCGGCAAAAATCATCAGGCTGTACCAGGCAGAAGCGCAATATAAACAGCAGCTTATGCAGGAGCTTAATTCCCGTAGGCAGGGAAGCCAGGCAGGACGAGTTGTCGGTAACTGATTTAGTTTACCGGTGGTACAGTATTACTTATAAAACTGATGCTTTTAGAAATCTCCGGATACATCAGCCTGTCCTCATCAATAAATGGGACATAAGACCTGAACATTTTGTAACACTCCTCCAATACCACTGATGACTTTGCCGGACGACGGAAATCTAAAGCCTGACAGGCAGTAAGCATTTCAATGGCAATAATTCTCTCCAGGTTCTCGACCACACGGACAAGGCGTGTTGCACCATTGGCTCCCATGCTTACATGATCCTCCTGCTCATTTGAAGAGGGGATAGAGTCAACTGATGCTGGTGATGAAAGTTGTTTATTCTGGCTCACAATGCCTGCTGCTACATATTGGGGTATCATAAATCCACTGTTAAGGCCAGGGTTCGCAACAAGAAACTCAGGTAATCCACGTTGTCCCGATATTAGTCTGTAAATCCTCCTTTCAGAAATATTACCCAATTCAGCCAGTGCTATGGAGAGATAATCATAGATAAGTGCGAGTGGTTGTCCATGAAAATTACCCCCGGAAACTATCAGGTCATTATCAGGAAAGACAGTTGGGTTGTCAGTAACTGAATTCACTTCAGTGAATACAACTGAGGCAGCATGAGTGATAGCATCCAGGCTAGCTCCATGTACCTGGGGTATACATCTGAATGAGTACGGATCCTGAACATGCTTCTTTGGGGCATTAGCCAGTTCACTTCCATCGAGTAACTCTCTGAAGCGTCTGGCAATAACTGTCTGACCTGTATGAGGTCTGATATCATGAAGTTGAGAGATAAACGGATCAGTTCTGCCATCGTATCCCTCAAGAGAGAGAGCCGCGGCAACTGAAGCCCATCGTTCAAGATACCTGGTTCTCAGCAGTATATACACACCATGAGCGCTCATGAACTGAGTGCCGTTAAGAAGTGCCAGACCCTCTTTTGACTTCAGCACAACAGGCTCCCAGCCAAACTTCTTATTTACCTCCGATGCCTGTAATACCTGACCTTTATAACGAACCTCACCCATTCCCAGGAGAGGGAGCATCAGGTGTGCCAGAGGCGCAAGATCACCAGAAGCGCCAAGTGATCCCAACTCATAGACAACTGGCAATACATCATTATTAAACATATCTGTCAGCCGTTGAACAGTTATGAGCTGTACACCTGAAAAACCTTTTGCCAGAGCATGTATCTTAAGCAATAACATCAGTTTTACTATCTCAGGCCTTACCTCTGCCCCGGTACCGCATGCATGCGACATTACAAGGTTCTTCTGAAGTGTACTGAGCTGATCCCTGGTGATTGTTTTGTTACATAATGAACCAAAACCGGTTGTTACACCATAGACAGGACCGTCGGCCTTTTCAAGTTTGCTGTCAAGATAATCACGACATTTATTGATACGCATCACTGAATCATCTGAGAGAACCAGCTTCTGATTCCTGTCAAGTATGCCTTTGATAGTCTCAAGTGAAAGGTCAGATGATGTAATGTAATGACCAGGTTCCATGTTTGTGCTTTGTTTTTGCGTTGTATTCTATATCTTCTTATCCCTGATAGCAGAAGGGATCTCGTCCAGACTGAATGTTTGCTGGTTGCCTGTATGCATATCCTTAACTGTTGCCTGTCCGTTTTTTACCTCCTCACTACCAGCCAGAATGACATAAGGTATTTTTCGTGCATCAGCATATGAGAATTGCTTTTTCAGCTTGGCCACATCAGGATAAATCTCGGCACTGACACCTGCGTTCCTCAGTGATTCAGTCAGTCTGAGTAATACAGACAGTTCTTCTCCCCCGAAGTTTACCACCAGGGCTTTTGTACCTGTTGCTGTCTCCTCCGGAAAGAGGTTGAGCTGGAGCATCACATCATAAATTCTGTCGGCACCAAAGGATACACCAACACCTGATACTCCTTCAAGACCAAATATACCTGTAAGATTATCATATCGTCCGCCACCGCAGATACTGCCAATTGAAACATCATTTGCCTTTACCTCAAAAATAGCCCCGGTATAATAATTAAGTCCCCTGGCCAATGTAAGGTCCAACTCCACTGACGAAGTAAATGACTGATTTTCAATATATCCGAACAACTCCCTCATTTCAGCAACACCTTTCATGCCGTCAGCTGAGGCTGAGAGTACCTGGCTGAGTGTCTCAAGCTTTTCAGCTGTAGTACCCCTGAGGTTTATAATAGGATTAAGACGGCTGATCGCCGACTCCGGTATACCCCGTTCGGTCAGTTCTCTTATAACACCCTCCTCTCCTATCTTGTCAAGCTTATCTATTGCAACGGTTATGTCGGTGATTTTATCCTTCTCTCCAACTATCTCAGCAATGCCAGAGAGTATTTTCCTGTTGTTAATTTTTATTGTAACATTAACCTTTAACAGGTTGAATACATGAGTAATTATCTGCACCAGCTCAAACTCATTCAGCAGCGAGTCACTGCCAACGACATCAACGTCACATTGGTAAAACTCCCTGTATCTTCCTTTCTGAGGCCGGTCAGCCCTCCATACCGGTTGTATCTGATATCTGCGAAAGGGGAAGCTGATCTCATCTCGATGCTGCACTACAAAACGGGCAAAGGGCACTGTTAGATCATACCTAAGACCCTTTTCACACATCTGAAGCGATAGCTTGTTAGGTTCCATGCTGCCCAGTGACAACCTGTCAACTCCAGACAAAAAGTCTCCGCTGTTCAGTATCCTGAACAGAAGCTTGTCTCCCTCTTCCCCATATTTACCAAGGAGAGTGGTGAGATTTTCCATTGCCGGTGTCTCAATTGGCAGGTAGCCGTAAAGGTTAAAGACTCTCCTTATGGTGTCAAAAATAAAGTTACGGCGAAGCATTTCGCCAGGTGTGAAATCACGTGTTCCCTTTGGAATAGATGGTTTTGAAGACATATCTGTTTTATTATGTTGCAAAAGTATAAAAAAAGAGCCTGCCAAAAAGGTGACAGGTGTCATCTGTTTCAGTCAGGCTCAGAATTAAGGGCAGTAATTACTGACTCAATGAGATCTCATCGTATCAGCACTTTCATAAACACCTTATCAACATATTATTAATCAACGCTTTTTAAATGCTTGTTACAAAAAACGATTATTTCATTTTACAGTTTCACAACACGAAACGCCTTAGTCATTTTACCTGATGTGATTTTTATAACATAAATTCCTTCTGATAGCGACGAAAGCTCAACAATAGCTTTTGGCCCTTCGAGATTGCCCGAGGCAACAATTGTTCCTGAAAGGTTACTCACCGTATAAATGCAGTCATTATCAGTTCCGGTTTCTACATTCAACAAACCGATACAGGGATTAGGGAAAACTCTTGCCGAAGAGAGCTCTTCTCTCTCACCATCATCAATATCAGTTGTTGTGTATACCTCAATGCTGATAGTTGTTGTATCAGCCCCTCCGTTATTCTCTGCAATAATTGTATACTCGGTCATAGCACTTGTTTCAGCCGGTGTGCCACTGATGGTTCCGGTAGCAGGGTCAAAGATCAGACCTGCGGGGAGAGCGGGGGTGATAGAGTAACCATAGAGCGTCATTTTTCTTATGCTTTGATTTCCGTAATCAGATATATATAGATTACCGAAGTTGTCAACAGCTATTCCACGAGGACGACTAAAGGATGCAGCAGTACCCACACCATCTGTAAAACCTGTAGTACCATCACCGGCAATAGTTGTTACTATTCCGTCGGTAGATATTTTACGGATTCGCTTATTGCCAGACTCTGACACATAAACATTTCCAAGGGCATCGGTTGCCACATCAGCAGGACCGTAAAAACTTGCACTCAAGGCATCTCCATCTACCCATGCAGCTACTCCGTTACCGGCAAAAGTTGTAACTACTGCATTAGTTGTCATTTTTCTGATATTATTGTTCCAGCTATCAGTAATATACATTTCGTCTGATGAATTCCGGATTATACCACAGGGAAAATTAAAGCTGGCGGCTGTTCCGGTACCATCTGCTGAACCCATACGGTTTGATCCGGCAAAAGTAGAAACGACAGATTCGGATGTTATCTTCCTTACTACTACATTATTGGCGTCTACAACATATAAATTACCCCATGCATCAAATTCCAAAGCACTGGGACGGTAAAACCGGGCTGCAGTACCTGTTGCATCAACGTAGCCATAACCATCACCCGCTGCTGAAGTAGCATTTCCTGCTACTGTTGTTACTACCCCTGATGAAGTAATTTTCCGGATATTGTGGTTAAAAAAATCAGCAACATAAATATTTCCAAAAAAGTCAACGTCCAAACCGCCAGGTGTGTTAAACATTGCCTCAGTCCCGGTTCCGTCACTGATTCCAATTCTACGGGCACCAGCAAGTGTTGTGACCACACCTTCAGGAGTAATCTTCCTTACAATACAATTATAAGCATCTGCTACATATATATTCCCGTCATCATCTGTTTCCACATCTTCAGGATTATGAAAAGATGCTGATGTGCCAGTTCCGTCGGCAGATCCGGAAGAACCTGTTCCTGCAAGAGTAGTAACATTAAATGGTATGGTGGCCGGTACTTCTCCCCCGGTATTGACAGGAACCAGATCAGTGATTGTGGCGCCTGCAGGAAAGCTATAAGAACTACTCCCATAAGCAATAACCGGAGCATCCTTTATTGTGGTAAATCTCAATTCATCCCCGTATATGGTACCAACAGTATTAGTAGCAAAAGCTCTCACATAATAAGTAGTATTGGCTATTAAACCGGTAAGAGGGAAAGAAAATGATCCGGTTGCAGAAAGGGACAGTGATTGAACATTATCAGAAATAGCAGGTGTTCCGGTGGTATTATAGCATATACCGAATGTAAAAGGGCTAAATGATCCCAGGTATGTAACCTTTGAACATACAGTAGCTGAGTTGGAATTCAATCCAAAAAAGCCCAATGTTTTCAGGCTAGGTAACAAAGGTCCGGGAACCCAGTTTGAAGTGTACCCGGTTAAGGTAAAATTATAAAGAGTTCCGTTTAAACCATTTACTGAAGAATCAATAAGGGTTGTGATACCGGTGTTGGTTCCACCTGATGTTCCCTGGTTAAAGTTGTAATAAGCTGATATACCCGTCTCTGATCCGGTAACATTATATGACATGTCAGACCTTATTTCATCGACTGTCCGTACCCTGTCCCACACTACCAATTCATCAATAACACCTGAATAATGAGTCACAGCTGTGAGACCGGCTACTGCTCTGAAACCTATATTTGTCAGCTCACTCCCGGCAAAATAAGATGAGAATGCACCTGAGACCGATAACGTATCATTAATATAAATATTGCAGGTTGAACCATCAAAGGTGAAAGCAAGATGTGTCCATTTACCTGCAGGTATTGCAGATGATGAAATAATATCCTGGCATGAACCACCATGCCCCATTGTAACGCAAACATTTCCGGTTGCCAGGAGATGTAATTCGAACCCCACAAGTATATTGGCATTCAGAGTTGAAATAATAGCCATATCATTGAAACTGGCAGGCTTTACCCATGCTTCAACAGTCATTACTGCAGGATTGATAGCCCCGCATAATACATAGTCATCTACCCCATCAAAAGCCAGTCCGTTTCCAGGCTGTGCAGAAAGAAATGATGGTGAAACAAGCAGGAATAACAAAAGTGGAATTATACGTTTTACAAATCCCGTCCCTGTTAAATTACTTCTGATACCATAAAAATTTGCATTCGTCATCTTAAAAATCTCTGTTCTGTTTTTGCGGCAAAAGTAAAGCCATTAGCAAAAACAGACTTATGAGATCATACAAAGTTGCGAACGATTCGATAAGTCCGCTATTTTCCAAAGAGGCACGAATGGCACTAAAACACTTATTTACAGGCTATTTGCTGCTTTTTACCGGTTTACTTGTCTGATGGCTGCTGAATGTTTTCTTTCCTCCACTCCGAGAGAGAAATGCCTGTGACCTGTTTAAACTGGTTGCTGAAGTTCGCGGGTTCACTATATCCAACCATCTCTGATACAATAATGGCTGTTATTTCAGGGTTATTACCAAGTATAGTCTTTGCCTCCTCAATACGCAATGTATTTATCCACCTGTTAAAATTCAGTCCCTCTTCTCCGTTGATGTATTTTGAGAGTGTGGTACGCCCTATCTGTAACTGATGTGCCATCTCTTCTATAGTTATCCCCTGTCTTACATAGTATTTTTTCTCTAAAACCTGACTTTTAAGAATGTCCCAGCTATGATGATACCGTGGAACAGTAACAGGTGAGTCTGTTTTATCAAAGACACTCTGTAATATCTTAAAAATCTCAGGATACCTGACATACTCAATTGCAAAATAAAAATAGAAAGCCATATAGAGAAATGTCATAATGGTGTCACTGTTTTTACCCGGAGCAAAACCTGAGATAATCGAAACAATGCCAATAATCAAGGCTGAGAAGAAAGAAAAACTTATCCATTTCATGCGCAGATGCAAAGAATCTGAAAAGAAGTCATGAATGTCTCTTTCATACCCTTTTCTAAGTCTGATAAAAATAAATGGATAATATACCAGCTGAAACAGATAAAAAATGGCAAACAATATTCTTAAAACGGCAACAGGGTTGGGCAAAACGCTGAGAAGACCGGAAATATTCTTTACATACGGATCACGAATAAACGATGTAATGAAAAAGTATGAGAGAACAAACAAAAACAATGGGAGAATTTGAAAAAAGAGCTGTTTTACTGTTACAAACCGGGGATTAATCAGTGAAATGAGTGTAAAAGTGAAAAGAAGGGCCTGTGATGAAGAGATCAGCAGGCAAATAAATGTCAAAGGTTCGTTACTGTTATCATTTAAGTTGAAAGCAAGTATTGTTATTGTGAACAATGCTATTGCCAGGTAGGCAGTTGACAGCACTTTCAGCGAAACAGAGTAGTTTTTAATCTCTGCCTTATGAGGCACAGGCACCACAAAAAAAACAACACTAAATGTGATGCAAACAGTAGCAAGAATAATATTTGCAATAATATTTATCTGGTCAGCCATTCCACTTTATCCTCTCTCCTTAATTATGAATACGGAAGTGTGCAATCCCAAATGCACTGGTTCCAAAATTAACTGAAAAATGACTTTGTGGAAAATAGCAAGAGCATTTTAAGGCAAGCTGAAACTGAAAGATGAACAAAAAAAAGCCATGACATCAGCCATGGCACATATTATAATGATTAAGATAACTCTGTCACTGAACAAAAGGTATTGACAAGGGGTATTTGAATATCTCCCCCTGAGAGGCTCTTATGCTTGCCACAACAATACAGACAATCTCAAAAACAGAGAGGAAGATCATTATGGGTATTCCAACAATTATAAAAACCAGAGGTATGGAAAGTACCATGTAGAGCAGCATTGAGATCTGAAAATTCAGAGCTGCTTTTCCGTTAACGTCAACCCATTCTGACTCATCTTTTCTTGACATCCAACAAATAAGGGGAGCAATGATTCCACCAAACGGGAAAAAATAACCGGCAAAAGCAGATAAATGACAAAACATTGCCCAGTCGCGCTCTGATTGTGTGTATGTTTTATTCTCTTCCATGACATTTTTGTTTAAAAGACGGCTATATTAATAAAATGCTGCATTTCAGAAGCGCCCAATACGTTTAAGGTCAGAAACAAGTATCCCATTGGCGTTTTTTGAATCTACCATATGATCATCATAATAATACATCACAGCATCATCGGTCCCGATAAGCATTTTAAGGCATGTTCCTGTATGCTTAGTAGCCGGAGGGCCTACCTTATGGAAGATAAGGGTTTCAGGCGCTTTCGATTCTATTGCCTCAATAATAGCCGCTTCATCCACTATTTTTAATTCATAAGGATAGTATTTTTTTATTGCCTGCTCGTCAGTTATAGCCGGATCAAGATCTTCCCTGCGAATGAGTATCGTTTTATTTTTTACAAGAGGCACATTCTTGTCATAGTATTTGAGATATTTTAATGCCTTATTATTTGGCTCCCTGATAAGGGCATCAGCATGAACCTGCATAAACCGGATCAAAAGACCCAGTTTATAAGTATAATCATCATCATCGTTACCTGACCATGTTATTGGTACAGAACAAAACTCAGGTAACATATCCAGATCCTTTACATCAGCACCCAGAAGCAGATTGAGATAATCGTATGATGTACCTGACTTGTCATTACTGAAGTTGGAGAGAGTTACCACAATAAATGAATAAGAAGAATTTTTCCAGAGATCCTCGTTAAAATCAGCCGCGGAAATAAACTTATACGGTGTGACAGTCCAGTATTTCTTCACAGCATCTTTTATCCCCTCATTTACAAATGAGAATGGGTTATCCTCAAGCACAACATAAGTGGTTGTTTTGCTGAATCTTGCCAGGTCAGTAAGAGTTGGATATGGTCTCTGCTGTGCAACTGACATTAATGATAGCAGTAATGCAAAAGCAATTAGTGTAATCTTTCTCATGATAGTGTTTACTTATTTACCGGGAAAA
>QKCK01000001.1 GCA_003245695.1 Bacteroidota bacterium
TTTACTGTATCATCAAGATCAAGAGTATCAATGAATCTGTTGATAGCATCACCCGTAACTTTTTCACCTGTGCGGGTCAGGTTAAGCAGCGTTTCATATGGTTTGGGATATCCCTCCCTCCTGAGGATAGTCTGTAATGCTTCAGCCACCACAACCCAGTTCTCCTCAAGATCTTTTCTTATCTTATCCTGATTAACCTTCAGTTTCGAAAATCCCTTGTCAAGAGACTTATATGCAATAAGTGAGTGGGCCATGGCAACACCAATATTTCTTGTTACCGTAGAGTCGGTCAGGTCACGCTGAAGACGTGACACCGGCAGCTTGGATGAAAGGAAACTGTAGATAGCATTAGCCATTCCAAGATTACCTTCCGCGTTCTCAAAGTCAATGGGATTTACTTTATGAGGCATTGCAGAAGAGCCTATTTCACCTTTCACAATCACCTGCTTGAAATAATCAAGAGACACATAGCTCCATATGTCGCGACACAGATCAATAAGTATGGTATTTATTCGAGCAATATTGTCAAATAATGCAGCAAGGTCATCATAGTGTTCTATCTGCGTTGTTGTCTGCTGCCGCTCTATCCCCAGGGAGTTTTGGGTGAAGTTGTTTGCAAATGTTACCCAGTCAATGGAGGGGAAAGCTACATAATGGGCATTCAGATTTCCGGTTGCGCCTCCAAATTTACCAGTTACAGAGACTTCTTTCATGGCACGCAACTGTAAGGTGAGACGCTCTCCAAAAACAGCCATCTCCTTGCCCAACCTGGTAGGCGATGCCGGTTGTCCATGAGTACGTGCCAGCATGGGAATATCTGACCACTCTGCCGAAAAAGCATCGAGGATGCCAATTATCTTTTCAACAGACGGAATAATAACATCACGTAGAGAATCACGGACGGCCATCGGCATAGCAGTGTTGTTTATGTCCTGAGAGGTGAGCCCGAAATGAATAAACTCACACCATTTACCCAGACCAAGAGATTCCATCTTTGCCTTTACAAAATACTCAACGGCCTTTACATCATGATTGGTGACCTTCTCTGTTTCCTTGATCTGATCAGCATCAGCCGCAGTGAAACTGAGGTAGATATCTCTTATTTTATCATCTTTACCCTGCGGAAAATCAGCAAACTGTTTCAGACCAAGCTTTGTTAGTGCTATAAAGTATTCTGCCTCAACGTGAACCCGATATCTCATCAACCCGTATTCAGAATAATATGCTGTCAGTTCTGATGTTCGTGAACCATATCTCCCATCCACTGGTGAAATGGCCGTAAGTCTCTCCATGCTCTCTATGTTTATGAAAAGTTGTCAATAAAATTAAAAAACAAAAATACTATTTTGTACTGGTGTAAAAAAATTGAACCTTTGTATTTAACAGCCTCACAATATTAAATAATGGGATTAGTAAGAGTTTCAGCTGTAAAATATATAAATACCTACCCCTTTATTCTTGGAATAAGGGAAGGAAAGGTTATGTCAATGATAGACCTTGAAGTCTGTCACCCTTCGGAATGTGCTTCAAAACTTGTTTCCGGAGCCACTGATGTTGGTCTGGTGCCTGTGGCAATTCTTTCACAAATGGAAGAGTATAATATTATTGGTGATTATTGTATAGGTACCCGCGGAGAGGTTAAAACGGTCATTGTAGCAGGTAACACCCCTATAGAAGAATCAGAAACTGTATACCTTGACTTCAGATCAAGGAGTTCAAACACTCTTTTCAAAATCATTGCTGAAAAGTTTTGGAACCGCTCTTACAAGTATATTACTGCACCTGAAGATTTTGATGTTACCGGAATAAAGGATGGAGAATCAGCTGTTATAATAGGAGACAGATGCTTCAGGTATAATAAAGAATTCAGATATAAGCTGGATCTGGGAATGGAATGGAAGAAGAATACAGGGCTGCCTTTTGTCTTTGCAGCCTGGGTATCGGCAAAACCTCAGGCTGAAGAGTTTATTCAGCTCTTTAATGAAGCACTTGCATATGGCGTAGCTAATAAGGAGAGAGCAACGGAGCTTCTTACCCCTGATCTGGCGGTGAGTGCAAGGGAGGTTGAAGATTATTACAGATATAACATTGACTTTCACCTTGATCAGGAGAAGAAGGATGCAATATCACTGTTTTTACGATATATCAACGAATTAAAAATAAGACTATGAGAACACTGTTTTTTACGGTTTGCCTGTCATTTCTGTCGCTGCTTCTTTATTCGCAGGAAGAGGCTGGGGCTGAACCTCATGACTCCACTGATCTGGTCTATGTCTGCAGGATAGACAGGATGATCGCCCCACCGTTATGGCGCAGTGTAAAAAAGAGTTTTGAGGAAGCAAGGAAGAATGAGGCTGATTACATTCTGATACATATGAATACCTATGGAGGCCAGGTAGATATAGCAGACTCAATAAGAACCATAATACTCAATTCACCTATCCCCGTAATGGTATTTGTAGACAATCAGGCTATTTCAGCCGGAGCACTTATATCGATTGCCTGCGACAGTATCTATATAAGATCAGGTGGAAGTATCGGTGCTGCCACAGTTGTTGATCAGGGAGGGCAGAAGATGCCTGATAAATACCAGAGTTTTATGAGGGGTATGATGAGAGCCACGGCTGAGGCACATGGCAAGAAGCCGGTTGTGATAAACGGTGACACCACATGGGTATGGCATCGCGATCCAATGATAGCCCAGGCAATGGTGGACCCTTCTATTATCATTGATGGCATTGTTGACACAGGTCAGGTGCTCACTCTTACAGCTCTTGAGGCAATAAAATATGGGTACTGCGAAGGCGAGGCAAATTCAATAAGAGAGGTACTTGATAAAGCAGGGATAAATGAGTATACAATATCAGAGCTGAAGCTCACAGGAATAGAAAAGCTCATACAATTTCTTGTAAACCCTGTTGTTTCTGGTCTCCTCATTATGCTTATCATCGGAGGAATTTATTTTGAGCTCCAGTCTCCTGGATTAGGCTTTCCAATAATTGCAGCTATTACAGCAGCCCTCCTCTATTTTGCCCCGATGTATCTTGAAGGTGCTGCTGCAAACTGGCATATAATAGTCTTTATTGCCGGTATAATACTTGTACTCATTGAAATATTCGCCATACCTGGCTTCGGGGTAACAGGTATTCTTGGTATAATATGTATCATTACCGGACTTACTTTTGCCATGATAGATAAGATCGTATTCCGCTTTGGCCCGACACCTGATAGCATAAGAGAGGTAATAATCTCTTTTTCTGTTGTCATACTCTCAATGTTCCTATCTCTGATACTCTCTCTATGGCTTACAAAGAAACTCTTCTCACCAAACCGGCTTTTTGGTAGTCTTGCCCTTGAAACAACACAAAAGAGATCAGATGGGTTTGTCAGCTTTGACACAGTGAAGCAGAGATCACTGGTAGGGAAAAAGGGTGTGGCACATACTATCCTGCGTCCTTCCGGAAAGGTTATTATTGATGGAGAGGTATATACTGCTGTGGCTGAGAGCAGCTACATAGAAAAAGGAGACACTATTATTGTCAGAAACGAAGAGCAGGGACAACTTTATGTCATTAAAGAATAAATGCTTCAAAACGATTACTGAGTTTAAAGACAAAAGTTGAAAGGGAAAGGGATTCTCATTATTAAGCTTTATGATAATCAGAAAGTATCGAACCGGGGACTTTGAGGGGATCATGAGTGTCTGGGTTGCTACCGGGATGGGCAGCCCCGAAAGAGGAGATGATGCATCGGTAATAGAGTTGAGTCTGACAATGGGTGGAGAAATGTTCCTATTAACAGATGAGGATAATGGCAGAATAATTGGTACCTCATGGATCACCTTTGATGGAAGAAGACTTTTGCTGCATCACTTTGGTATTATCCCTGAATATCAGGGTCTGGGTCTGTCGAAGGAACTCCTTAAGGAGACTCTTTCATTTGTGAAAGAAAAAGGGATACAGGTAAAACTGGAGGTGCATAAGGATAACAAACGTGCAATAAATCTTTATAAAAAAGCAGGTTTTCAGTATTTAGGCGACTACCATGTATATATCATCAGGGATACCAACACAATTTATTGACCGGTACCACTTTTCATCAGGCTATTGTACATCAGAAAGCCAACCGTCAACTGAAAACAGACCTGTCAGCCATAAGCCTCCTGTAGATATCATAGTTTTCTGTATCAAAACAGACAAATATTACATCCCTTATTGAATTGTCTCCATCAAGGAAATCCGATACTGTGAGATAAGCTATCTGTGCTGCTCTCTCTTTTGGAAAGGCATATACACCGGTGCTTATATTTGGGAAGCTGATTGTCTTCAGGTTGTGCTCCGCCGCCAGTTTGAGAGAGTTAAAATATGAACTTGCAAGTAATTCGTCCTCATTATTCGTTCCGCCACGCCAGATAGGGCCTACAGTGTGGATTACATATCTGGCAGGCAGGAGGCCTGCATTTGTAATAACAGCCTCACCTACCGGGCATCCGCCACTCTGCTCTCGTATATGCTGACACTCTTTATAAATAACTGCGCCCCCGGCCCGGTGAATAGCACCGTCAACACCTCCACCTCCCATCAGTGATGAATTTGCTGCATTTACAATAGCATCAACAGCCACAGTTGTTATGTCACCCTGAATAAGCTTTATCACCAGGCAAGCAGTTTATGACATGAATTGCAAATACTCATAGATTCATATATCTGGTTCTCATATAGTAAAATATCAGATCCACGCAATTTTCCGCACCCATCCTACCGGCATCCAATGTTATATCATAATTTGAAATATCTGACCAAACTTTGCCTGTAAATTTTCTGCAATACTGGGTTCGCTCTTTATCACAGCTGACTATCATCTTTCTGGCATCATCTTCTGTCACATTTTCCTCTCTTCTGACCTTGTCTATCCGATAATTCATATCAGCATGGATGTAAAGGCTTATATGATTCGGATAGTCGCGGAGAATATGAAAACCACATCTGCCGATAATAACAGCAGACTGTTCATTGGCAATATGCTCAATTACCTCTGACTGAGTCCTGAACAACTCATAATCAGTTGGGTCGTAAGTTTTTCCCTGAGAATGTACTTCTGACCCGAAAGAGCTGTATCGCAGGAAAGTATGCCACATTGACATTACTCTCTCATCTCTGAGGTCAAGTCGTTCCTCAACAATGGAAAGCTGATCGGCAACCAGGGCAATAATCTCCCTGTCTGCATAATAGAACTTCAGTCTCTCAGCCAGCCTCTTCCCGATGTATTCACCTCCACTGCCAAGCTGCCGGCTGATTGTTATTGTAAAAGGCTTTGTCTGTTCCATCTCTCTACCTCCTATAATTTATACATTTAATAAAGCCTCATAATAATATAGTGAGTAAGGGTGAAATGAGTTCAGTGTATGCAAAGTTAGTTTATCGGAAAGCTTTTGTCCAGTCTTTTGCCGATATAAATAGTATTGATAACAGTCTGTGATGTATCGCCTATGACAATGGTATGGAGAAATAGAATGTAGCCCCCCTGTCAACCTCTCCTTGTGCCCAGGTGCGTCCTTTATGCCGTTTTATTACCTGCCGCACGTTTGCAAGACCTATTCCGGTGCCTTCAAACTCATCGTTGGTATGAAGCCTCTGGAATACCCCAAAGAGCTTCTGTGAATAATTCATATCGAAGCCCGTTCCATTGTCATGAACAAAATAGATGCATTCATTATCCTCAATAAATGACC
The DNA here is from genome assembly GCA_003245695.1 of Bacteroidota bacterium. Classification (GTDB taxonomy): domain Bacteria; phylum Bacteroidota; class Bacteroidia; order Bacteroidales; family VadinHA17; genus SR-FBR-E99. Next base: position 5,732 of record QKCK01000001.1, read on the forward strand.
CAACCTCAATAACTGCCCTGGTTTGCTTCCGGGTATACTTAATTGCATTACCTAACAGGTTTACCCAAACCTGCCTTATCATTGCATAATCAGCAAAAGCGTCAGGCAGGCTTGAAATATGCCATTCTATCTCTCTTCCCTCAACCTCTTGCTCAAGAATAGAAAGTGCTTCCTGGAGAACCTGATTCATGTCTATTGTCTCAAGGATCATCTCCATTCTTCCGGTACGTGAGAAATTCAGAAGACTATCTATCAATAGTCCCATATGCGTTGCAGCTTTAGAGATGGATTGCAGATAATGTCTTCCCTTCTCATCAACTGAACTCTTAAGATTTTTATTAAGCAACTCCAAAAAGCCATTTATATGTCTCAGCGGAGCTCTCAGATCATGTGAAACAGAATAAGAGAAGGCCTCCAGTTCTTTATTGGCTGACTCAAGCAATGCTGTTCTCTCATCCACCTTCAACTCCAGGTTCGAATTTACATTGCGTATTTCAGCCTCTATCCTTTTCCTTGAAGTTATATCATTTATCACTACAATCCTTGATGTATGACCTTCATGAATGAAACCATGTGATGTAATCTCAACAGTAATGATGGTACCATCCTTTTTAACATTATGCCATTCGTTAACAGAAGCTTGTCCGGCAAGATTACTTATCTGGTGTTTAACTCTCTCCCGCTCGTTTTCAGGACAAAGATCTTCAAGTGTCATTGTCAGTGCCTCGCTTAGTGTGTATCCATAATGCATGGTAAAGGCATCATTTACTGATAATATCTTCAGTTTTCCCACTTCATAGATCAGGAGAGGCACCGGGTTGCGTTCAAAAAGGTAACGATAATGCATCTCACTCTCCTTAAGAGCGTCCTCTATCTGCATTTTCTCCTCAACCATCTTATTGGCCATGTCTGCCATGAAACCAAACTCGCGGTAACTGACCTGAGAGCTGTTTATCATTATATTGTCTTTGCCAGCCCTGTCAAAGAAATCTGTAAACAGAAGCAGATTCTTATTAAACTGAAACGAAAAGTACCTCACCAGAATAAAACATATAAGTGTTGCAAAGAGGACAAAAATGACGATATGTATTATTGTCTTCTGTAACTCTGTCAGAAGATCTCTTTTTCTGGATGCAATATCTTTTATAACGTCATCTTCATAAAAACCCATGCCTATTACCCAGTCCCATCCTGGTATGTAGCTGAAATAGGAGGTCTTGCCTGATGATCCTGGCCTTACCAACAAAGGCCAGGTATATTTGTAAAAGACCCCTTCAGGGTGCATCTCTGACGACTTCTCCACATTATATATTGTAACCCATGCAGTATCACTATTGGAAAGTATATTCATAGGTGGGTTATTATACCTTCCATGAGTCACCAGCGCCCTGCCATCCATATCATTTACGAAGATGTATTCGTTCTCCTCAAACCTCAGTTTACTTATTGAGTCAAGAAGGTAAATGTCGAGGATATTATTGATATGGCTGGAATCTACTACCGATGCGAGCCACACACCTGGAAATGAAGCTTTATCAATATATCCGGCTCCCACAATGACAGAGTCACCATTGCTGTCAAAACCAAATATTGTGGCCTTCTCTTTATTCCTGTCACTTTTTTTCAATATATCAAACACTCTCTCCTCAATAGGACTATTCGGCTCCGATCCATCATGATAAAAAGGGGTATAATCAAAGAGAATGCGCCCATTGTTGTCAAAAAGTGTAACAGGCACGCGCGATTCAGATATAGAGTCTATAAGTTGCCTGATTGTCGCTGGAGTAAGAGTATCATCTTCCGGAAGATTGATAGCCTCTACCTGCTTTGATAAGGTGTAGGCAATCGGTTTCTTCATGCTATGTTGAATCCATAGCATATTCTCCTTTATCTTCAGAATTCTGGTCTGTATCTCATCTTTCTTTTTTTCGGAGTATGTCTGTCGTAAAATCTCAACATCCTTTTTATACCTGACTATCTTTTCCTCAAGCCAGAAAAATCCCAGAGTGAAGACAGCAAGAAGTGTTACTCCAATCAGATATAAAAACAATCGTCTACTAAGGCTTACCTTATTTTTACCATTGACTCCCATACTCTCCGGAAAGTAGTAATAAAAGAATATCAATTATACCCTCTTTTATCATTTGCTAAAGTTAACAAAATTCATATTTCATTATCTTATACCATTCAATATGTTCTTGTCAAAGGGCTTATACAATAATGAAGGATGGAATATAAATTTAACGTTTATTTAACCCTTGATGTAAGCACAATTTTTTCCCTTTCACTATAATATTTCCTATCTTTGAAGAAACCTATCCAATTTATATGATGGCACGTACGATAACATTTTCAAATCTCAGGAAGATCAAAGACCAGCTTCCTGACGGCAGTATCAGGGAGATAGCAACAAAGCTTAACTTAAGTGAGGAGACCGTCAGAAATTATTTCGGAGGCTGGAATTTTGACCGTGGACAGAGTGACGGGATCCATATAGAAAAAGGACCCGATGGGGGAATCGTTACTATAGATGACACAACTATACTTGACCTGGCTGAAAGTATGCTTGTTCGTTAAGACGATTCATGTCTCTGTAAAAACAGAAAGCAAGAGTTATATACTTTTGCTTTTTTTATTTATACAACAAAGACTATGACTTTCATAAAAAAAGCTGAAGAGAAGTATGCATCTGTTCTTGAGGAGAGATGCCGCAGTCTGTTCTCAAAAGTAAACATACCCTCACATAATGATATTCATCACGCAAGGGTATGGAGCTATGCCAGGGAAATACTGAGGGCACTGGACAATGCAGGTTTAATAGAAGACCAATTTATTGCAGAAAAGGCAATTATTGCGGTATGGTTTCATGACACGGGTCTTACCATTAACAAAGGGCCGGATCATGGCAGCCAGAGCAGGGTTATCTGCAGAGATTTTCTTGTAAGTCAACACATCTCTCCTGATCTTTATGCAGACATACTTGATGCTGTTGAAAAACATGATGACAAGAGTTATGGTTATGAAGCTGACCCTGCATCGCTTACTTCAATAGTCTCTGTTGCTGATGACATGGACGCTTTCGGTTATATCGGCATACTTAGATATGCAGAGATATACTCCATGCGTAATATACCTCTCCATGAAATGTCAGAGATAGTAATTTCTAATGCTCAGGCCCGTTTTAACCACCTGAAAACAACATATCATATCTTTCCGGATCTGGTTGACAGACATGAAAAGAGACTTGCAATACTTGTTGATTTCTTCAGATCGTTAAAAGAAGAGACTCTCAGAATCTAACATATATAAAAACATATGCTACGTAACTGTATTGTTATAGTCACACTCAGCATTTTTCTGTCCCTTTCAGTAAATGGACAGAAAAATGAGCCTGAAATAAACCTGAGGTATAATCAGAACATTGGTCTGTCATATGAAGAGACTATTGCTGCCTACAGGCAAATGGACCAGTATTTTGATGAGGCAAGAATGTTGGATATGGGAATGACCGATGCAGGCCTTCCGTTAAACCTTTTCCTTATCTCAGGTGATTGCGTCTTTGACCCTGAAAAGATAAAGGAGAGCGGAAGAGCAATAATACTTATTAATAATGGAATCCATCCCGGAGAACCAGAAGGGATAGATGCAAGTGTAAAATTTGCAGCTGATATTCTGAAGAACCGTAATGGGATGAAACAGTATCTCGATAATGTAGTTATTGCGATCATTCCGGTTTATAATATCGGAGGCTTGATTGATCACAGTAAATATTTCCGTATTGACCAGAATGGCCCGGAGGAAAAGGGAATAAGACGTAATCCCCGATTCCTTGATCTTAACAGAGACTTTGTGAAACAGGAATCCCGTGAAGCAAGAGCATTTGCATCACTTTATCAGTATCTCAATCCGGATGTTTTTCTCGATACCCATACCACTGATGGCTCAGATCACCAATATACCCTTACCCTGATAGCAACACAACCCGAAAATATGACTTCCGCAATGGAGACATTCTTCCGGGAGAAAATGGTCCCATCACTTTATGACAGAATGCGTGACGAGAGCAGTAATGAGATGATACCTTACGTTGAATATTCTGACCATGGACCGGTAAATTCTATCCTGGGATTCGAAGAAAACCCCTGGTTCTCAACAGGCTACTGCTCGCTTTTCAACTCTTTCGCCTTCATGACCGAGACACTCATTTACAAGACCTTTCCTGAACGGGTGGAAGCTACATATCAGTTCATACAGCAGCTTGTCAGATACACTTCTGAAAACAGCGAAGAGATAATATATCTCAGGAGAGAGGCTGATATCTATACAGCTAAGGCAAAAGATATTGTCATTTCATGGAAAACTGACACAACAAGATGGGAACCACTAACCTTTAAAGGATATCGCTGGGAAGATACCATAATGCCAATTTCAAAAAGAAAGACAGGATATTATAACCACAACAAACCTTATACTGATACCCTCAAGTACTTTAACCATTTTACCCCACTGGTAACAATAAAACTTCCAAGGGCATATATAGTACCATTTGCATGGGAAGAGGTCATTGAAAAGTTGCAACATAACGGTGTTATTATGTACCAGCTTTCAAAAGACACATCCATTATTTCAGAAACATACTACATCGACAGCTATGAACCTGTAAAAAGGCCAACACAGGGTCATTACATAAACACTAATGTAAAGGTTCACACGGTAATACAGGAAATAAGTTATCATGCCGGAGACTATGTCATTCCCATGAACCAGAATTCAAACAAATATATTGCCTATATGCTGGAACCTCAAAGCGAATCAGGTTTCTTTGCCTGGAATTTTTTTGATTCTTTCCTGGAGGGACAGGACTGGTATTCGGTATGGGGGTTTGAAAGTCATCTCAAAACACTCCTTGATAGTGACACTGAGTTAAGAGCTGATTTTGAAAAGCAGAAAGCAGTGGATAAGGATTTCGAATTTGATCATGTAGCACAACTTCAATGGTTATATGAGCATACACCTGCTTTTGAACTTGAAAAGAGAAGGATGCTTTACCCTGTTGGCAGAATCATCGGGGAGTTATAAAACCTTTCAATAAAGATACAGATAGACAAACTCATTGGGCCAATGGGCTGACTTCTATTTCGTCATATCTGCCAAGGCAAAATATCTTTGTACTTCTCATCGAACGAAGAAATCGATTACCTTTTCATCCCCCAGCCAGGCAACCAGGTTATCTCCTTTTTTTACAGCTTCCACCCCGGGAGGAGTACCCGTAAAGATAAGATCGCCCGTTTTAAGGGTATAGAATTTTGACACATACTCTATAATATTGTCAAAAGAAAAGATCATATCCGAAGTATTCCCCTCCTGCCGGAGAATGCCGTTTATTTCGAGTCTGAAAGATATATTGCTTTTGTCAGGATAGTTTTCAGCCTGAAGAAATTTTCCGAGAGGTGCGGCACCATCAAAAGTCTTTGATAACTCCCATGGCAAGCCCGAATCAGCAAATTTTTTCTGCAGGTCCCTGGCTGTAAAGTCAATACCTATCGTCAGAGCATCATAATACCTGTATGCGAACTTCTTTGCTATACCTTTGCCCAGTTTTGATATACGTAGTACTACTTCGGCTTCATAATGAATCTCCTGAGAAAAGTCCGGAATAAAAAAAGGTTTGTTGTTTTTAAGTATTGAGGAGTCAGGCTTTAGAAAGATAACAGGTTCAACAGGCTCTGTCCAGTTGAGTTCCTTAATATGCTTTCTATAATTCAGACCGACACAGATTATTTTCATCTCTCTCAGGCTTTGCCAAAAGATCTAAGTTTTATTGCAGTAAGTACCTGTTTGGTATTTAGAGGGAAGTCACCATTCATCATCCATGAATAATATGAAGGTTCTTCTTTAAGTACCTGCTCTACTGTTTTACCTTTGTGTTTGCCAAAATTAAAGACCTCCTGTCTATGTTCATTAAAAACGATTCTTCCTGCCAGGTCGGCATTATTATTATATGCACTAAATGCGGATAGTTTCTCGATATCATTTTCAAGGTCAGGGTACTTATCCAGCTGAGCCTTTAAAATCTCATATGTGGCAGCAGTATCAGCCTGAGCGCTATGAGCATTCTCAAGCACCCTGTCGCAATAGAATTTATAGGCTGCGCTAAGGGTCCTTTGTTCTTTCTTATGGTATATTACCTGAACATCAACATATCTATGGCGGGCCGGATTGAAGTCTACATTGACCCTGAGAAACTCCTCGCACAAAATAGGTATATCAAACTTCATCGAGTTGTATCCGGCCAGATCACAACCTTCAAGAAATGATGCTACACGTTTTGCAACTTCCTTAAAGGAGGGTTCATTTGCTACATCCTCGTCAGTAATACCATGAATCCGTGTAGCTTCAGGGTTAATAGGTATACCCGGATTTATTCGCAAAGTAAGCCACTCTTCCTGATTACCTGGCAGAATCTTTACTGCAGAGAATTCAACAATCCGATCAGTAGTAATATTGACGCCGGTGGTCTCCAGATCAAGTACCACCAAAGGTTTCTTCAGATTTAATTCCATGATCAGAGTGCCTATCAGGCATTTATCATCATTGGCATAAGCAGCATAAGCAAGTCTTCAGAGTCATTCTCGGGTTCTGACGGGAGGAATAGCCCTGCGCGTGTTGGATCAGCAAGTTCAATAACAACATCCTGTGAAGAAATATTTGAAAGTATCTCCAGCAGGAAGAGTGATTTAAACCCTATCTCCATTTCCTCACCTTCATAAAGGCATTTGTGACGCTCATAAGCTGAGATAGAAAAGTCTATATC
>QKCK01000152.1 GCA_003245695.1 Bacteroidota bacterium
ATTTTTTCAATTATCCCGGTGAAGTTCCGATTCTTGATGGCTCGTTGATAGTACCGGATAAACCCGCCTCGGGTCAGTTTACCTACAGCGGTGGCCCTTATATTGACGGATCAAATTATATACACTGGAAGGGGCTCACTATCAGGAACTTCAAGATGGTTTATGATAGAGTATTTGTACAGGGTATTGTTGCTACCAACAGTAACTTTCAGATTTTCGAAAACATAACAGTACATAATATCGAAGGTAGAGGAATCTATTATTCACCCTGGTATGCCCCTGATTCAACATATTTTATCAATGTGGATGTTCATAATTGCGGGGATGTCTTACCTCTGAATGATGAGCTTGGAGGCTGGGGCGACGGATGGAATGCCGGTGTTGAAAAGGGATCATATATGTTGTTTGATGGTTGCAGGGCATGGAGCAACTCTGATGATGGTTTTAATATCTGGGGAGCGGGATTGATTGAGATGAAGAATTGCTGGTCTTTTGGCAACGGCCTTATGAATGGCGACGGCAGCGGTTTCAAGCTAAACCCGACAGAAGATGCCACTTACATGGGTTTAACAAGAATCCTTACCAACAATATTGCTGCCTTCAACACCGGCAATACCGGTTGTGGTTTTAACGAGAACAACATCGGCGGTGTTGCTATGGAAGGCAGGACCTATAATAATACATCCTATCAGAACCTTATTGGATTCATGACAGGCGGATTCCTTACGGGGAACCAGAAAAACAATGATTACAGGAATAATATTGCATATGCAAATACCGTAGATGTTGATGATAATGCCTGGTCAGGAGGGACTTTCGTCACCGACATAAACAATACATGGACTGAGGGAGTAACTTTTAAAGTGACGGGAGATGACTTTGTGCTGACCGATAAGACCCAGGCCCTGGCCCAGATGACTGCCTCCAGGAAAGCAGACGGGTCGCTGCCTGACATTACTTTCCTGAAACTCAAGGCAGGCAGTGACCTTATTGATGCCGGTGTAAACGTTGGCCTTCCCTTCTACGGATCAGCCCCGGACATAGGTTATTCCGAATATGTTGACGGCACCTCCACTCCTGCTGCCCCGCTTTTTGTCAGCGCCGTAATTGAAAATGCCACTCCCGCGAGGCTGGAAATGACATATAACCTGACACTGGCGAACATCGTTCCGGCCGCCTCGGCATTTACCGTAAAGGTCAACACCGTCGCCCGCAGTGTAAGTTCAGTGACAATCTCCGGTACGAAGGTACTGCTGACGCTGGCCACTCCGGTTGTCCATGGCGATATCATAACTGTGGCTTATACCATGCCCGCAAGCAATCCCCTTCAGACCACCGCCGGAGGGCAGGCAGCTTCTATTGCGCCGCAGAATGTAACAAACAATGTTGCTGCTCCTGTTCCGGTATATATAAGCTCTGTAATAGAAAATGCCACTCCCGCAAGACTGGAAATGGCATATAATCTTACCCTGGCGAATATCATACCCGCCGCATCAGCATTTACCGTTAAGGTCAACTCCGTCACCCGCAATGTAAGCTCGGTGACTATCTCAGGAACAAAGGTGCTTCTTGGCCTGGCTTCTCCTGTTGTCAATGGTGATGTCGTGACAGTGGCATATACCAAACCTTCAGCCAACCCTTTGCAGACAACCGCCGGAGGACAGGCGGCATCCATTACCGCCCAGTCAGTTATCAATAATTGTTCACCGGTGGCAAATCAACCGCCTCTCGTTACGATCACCTCTCCAACCAAGAGTTTTGCTTTCCAGGAACCCGCCACAATCATTATCGAGGCATCCGCCTCGGACCCTGACGGATCAGTTGTCAAAGTGGAGTTCTACAATGGCAGCACAAAACTTGGTGAGCTTGCCTCACTCCCCTTCAGCTTTACCTGGAAAAACGTAACGGAAGGTACTTATACGCTTTATGTTGTTGCTACTGATAATGGAGGCGCAAAAACTGTCTCTGAAACAGTGACAATCACCGTTGAGAAGTCTGCAGAAACAGTAAATGAGCTACCGGTAGTAAGCGTTAAATACGTCTCGCGTGGCAGCTCCAAGAAACCCAAGAAACATGATAATATATTGCTGACCGCCGATGCCTATGACCCGGATGGTACAATATTATCTGTGGAATTCAAGAGCGGAGATGCTACCCTGGCTGTTGTCAATACAGCCCCCTTTGAATTTACTATCCAGGATGCAGATACCGGGACATACATCATTACAGCTGTTGCCACGGACAACCGCAATGCTGTGACCGTCTCTGATCCGGTTGAAATAGATGTTTCCGACATAACGGAAAACTCGGATATCGTAAAGCTATCACCCAATCCAAATAACGGCCAGTTTGAAATAAATATCTATGCTGAAATCCCGGGTGTGGACAAAAAGATTATTATCATTAATCTATCGGGCAAAACAATATACGAAGACATGCTGGCCGACTTCGAAAGCCGCAGGGAGTTCGATCTGTCTGAGATAGCACCGGGAGCCTATATCCTGATGATCTCCAGTGACAACAGGATTATTATTACAAAGAAATTCATCAAAAGGTAAGCAGACCAACCTCTAACCCGTTTACGCATGTCGGCCGCAAAGCGGGATGGGATCATAATCAGGATATTATAAACCTGTTGATCACTCCTCCCGCTCTTTTTTTGGTATAGCGATTACCCGTTCCTTAAAGCGGTAAAATATCACACTGTCATCACCTACGTTGGTATCCAGTATCATCCCGGCTGTTATCTTATTACGGTTACCTATTTTAAGTCCCGGTATTGTAGCACAATTGATTCCAAACAGATTGTCATCGCCCACTTCGGTGAATCCGGAGAAGCATGTGTTGGGGCTTATGAAATTGAAGTCACCCACCCTGGTGTCATGTCCCAGGCTGCACCTGGAGTTGATCAGAGTGAACCTGCCAATATAAACATTAGGCCCTATATTCGAATTGGGTCCTATTATACTTCCCTCACCAATTGTGGCAGAATCGGATACATAGGCTGCACAATGCACCAGGGAAGCAAAGCGTGCACCTTCAGCCAGGTACTGTTCCACAAAAAGCCTCCGGTACTGAATCCCCGCAATTCCCATAAGATAGTAATGATCCCTGATCACCTTATGGTATCTGGCACTGCCAATCAAAGGTGCTGAGAATTTATATCTTGCGTAGTTGTCAGGGTTATCATCAAGAAAACCTACAATCTGAAGCTCCTCGCCGGTGGAGTGTTTCCTGTTATAAGTTATATATTCGTCAATCTCAGCAGCATGGCCGCCGGCGCCTATTACAATTACTTCAGTCATAACCAGCCTATTCTTC
>QKCK01000157.1 GCA_003245695.1 Bacteroidota bacterium
CATTTTATATATCTGAATAATGTTGAACGGATAGCTGCGATTACTGATGATTTACTGACCATAGATACTCAAAGAGAATAGGGAAAAGTAGTTGTCTCTTCTGGTTTAATATGGGTTTAAACATCTGGTCGGCCATGCAGGTGGCCGGCGGTTTGGTAGATGCTCAGGTAGGATGGGAAATATCAGACATGCATAAACCCTGCACTCATACAAGAATAAAGTAACTATAAAATGAATGTTGGTTTAGATGCAAAGGCTTTATTACAAAGAGCAAAAAAAACAATGTTGATAGCACTCATAATATTTTCAGGTATCATCGTCATTACTGCAGGGACCTTGCTGGTACTCAGCCCCGGAGGGCCGGCACCGTACCTTGATGAGGCGGGCCATCAAACCAGGGGGAGTCTTTCAGAAAAGGTGTTTGTGAATATAGGCGGTGTGAAACAGGGAATGTTTGTCAGGAGTAAAGACACAACGCAGCCGGTGTTGCTCTATCTTCACGGAGGTATGCCTGATTACTTCCTCACCCGGAAATACCCGACGGGGCTGGAAGACTATTTTACCGTTGTCTGGTGGGAACAACGTGGTTCAGGGATATCTTTCACTGCTGACATCTTGCCAGGCACCATCACCCCAAAGCAAATGATAGATGATGCCCTGGAGGTTACTCAATACCTGCGCCACCGCTTCGGAAAGGAGAAGATATACCTCATGGGACATTCCGGAGGAACATTCACAGGCATACAGGCGGCTGCCAGGGCCCCGGAATTGTATCATGCCTACATTGGTGTTGCCCAGATGTCGGATCAGCTTGAATCAGAGAGGCTGGCATATAAATATATGCTGAAGTGCTATGGAGACAGGGGGGATGACAGGATGCTGCAAAAACTTAAAGCCTCTCCTGTGATAATCGACACACCTGACGGATACCTCAGGTTACGTGATAAAGCTATGCACAACCTTGGAATAGGTACAACTCATGACATGCATTCGGTATTCACGGGGATATTTTTGCGGTCATTGACCTGCCGGGAGTATACTTTGCCTGAAAAAATAAATATGTGGCGGGGTAAATCAAGCTCCGGCGTCAGTTCTCTATGGACTGAAATGATAAACACGCAGATGATCCGGAAAGTGCCGGAAGTGGAAATTCCGGTATATTTCTTTGGAGGAATCTACGACTATACAGTATCATATGTCCTGGCAAAAGAATATCTGAAGGAATTACAGGCGCCGGTGAAAGGATTCTACACCTTTGAGAACTCGGCCCATAGTCCGCTTTTCGAAGAACCGGATAGAATGCGACTGATATTGAAGGAGGATGTTTTGAAATCCGGAAATAGCCTGGCGGATTCACTATAGAATGCTTGTTCTAACTGTCAGAAATATAATTAAATAACTTAAATCTTAGAAATATTATGTCAATCAAGAATTACAAACATCCGTTTCTCTTTTATGGCTTAGCTATAGTCATACCGTGGTCGTTCTGGTTTACGGCAGGATATATAAGCCATATTACCCCGTATAAAGATTTGTATCTGAATATAGCCAGCATTCTTGGACTCATCGGCTTGGTAAGCCCTATGATTGTTGCTTATGCAATTATATCAAAAGATCCTGATCTGAAAAATGACTTGATAAAGAGATTCTTCAATTTTAAGCAGGTCAGGATAATCCATCTGATTCTGACATGTTTTCTCATGCTGGCAAGTATTTTGCTTGCTCAGGCTGTTTCGCTTTTATTCGGATATAGCCCTGACCAGTTTGTAATAACCGGCCATTTTACATTCACTTCGGGGATATTTCCTGTCTGGTTCATGCTCATACTTGCACCCGTGATAGAAGAGCTAGCCTGGCATACCTATGGTACGGATTGCATTCGAAACAGATTCAACTTATTCAAAACATCACTGATTTTTGGCTTATTCTGGGGTATCTGGCATGTGCCTCTTTCGACAATACGCGATTACTATCAAAGCAATCTTGTTGAAACAGGATGGATTTATGGTGTGAACTTCCTGGTGAGTATAATTCCTTATGTATTGATAATGAACTGGCTCTATTACAAGACAAACAGGAATATTATAGTTCCGGTCATCTTTCATATCACCGCCGGGTATTTTAATGAAATATTCAATACACATCCGGACAGTAAAATAATTCAGACAATACTTCTCCTTATTTTTGCAGCAGTAATTGTAGTAAAGGAAAAGGACTTCTTTTTTAACCGGGAATTAGTACAAATGAGTTAAAGAGACAAAAAAATGAAAAACATACCATTTCAAACCATCGATTGGACTAAAATTCCTAAAACCGGGCACAAAGGTGAAAAGGGAACTGCATACTGGCAGACATTTCAGCATGACGGCCTACGAATAAGACTTGTTGAATATTCAAAAGGCTATATTGCCGACCACTGGTGTACAAAAGGACATATTGTATATTGCCTGGAAGGCGATTTCTTCAGTGAACTCAAAAATGGAGATAAAGTAAAACTGACAAAAGGAATGGCTTATGTCGTCTCAGATGAGATGAGTTCCCATCGCTCTACAACAGAAAACGGAGTAAAACTGCTGATTATCGATGGTGATTTTCTGAAGAATGAGAAAAGCTAAAGTAGCTGACAACAGACAGTTGCATTGAGGTGATCATCATTATTACATTATCGCAACAGATATCTGTTCTGTGAACCTGGTGCAGGCGACTGGTTAATAATGATATAGCATGATAATTACATATTCTATGTTATCGTGGAGAGATAAAAATCAGGGAATTAACGCAGGAATACCTGCCTTATACCTGTTGAGACAAGAGGCAGGTTATAAGATAACAGAATCAACACAGAGCGTTAAGACCTCATTGCACAGTCCTGTCATTTCACTGTTACAAGGAAGGCACTGCCAGCCACCCTGCCCCCGCAGACTGCCCTTAACAGGTAAATACCGGCGGGCAGTCCTTCAAGACTGATGGTTGTCAGGCCTTCATCAAGAGACTCTGCTCTCACCAGGCAGCCTCCTGTGTCAAACAGGTAAACCATGATGTCTGAACAGGCTTTGTCAGTTATGCTGATACTCACATGGTCACTGGCCGGGTTCGGATAGATGTTAAGGCTGACACTGGCAGATGTGGTCACCCCGGCACTGTTAAGTGTACCCCATATTTTCTCAACGAACTGCGGATTATCTATAAACGGATTACGGTTGTTCTGGTATTTATAGACCTCGTTGTTACGGGCGGTCTCTTTGGCGCTTACGGCGTCAGCCCTGTGCCAGGCAAGGAGCATATCGAGGGCCCA
>QKCK01000149.1 GCA_003245695.1 Bacteroidota bacterium
ACAGACCCTTGCCTTCGAGAGGAAAAACGCGCAGTGTGTCTCCCGTATCTGTCACAGCAATATATACCGGAAGATACTGATCGCCCACAGGTTTCTTCTGTTCATCCCTGAGGGAGATGTTAAAAGCGTCAACCCCCTCTATCGTTTTGCCATCAACATTCACAACATAACTGTTACGGATGTATTTCTCAAAAAGGTCAACAGCATCTGATTTTGTCGAGCTAACATTTATTGATGAGAGTATATTCATCTTTTTCTCTATCTCAATATTTTTCTTTTGTCGTGGTTGCAGCATCATTGCAGCAAGAGTTAGCAGTATTGCCACCGCGGTAACCATAACGACTGAGAATATGATAATATATCTGTTGCTGAAATCTTTCATTGCGAAGGTGTTTAAATTGTCTTTACGCGTTTTAATCTCCGGCGTATATTAGCCTGAACCACAAAGTGATCGATAAGAGGTGCAAACATATTCATCAGAAGTATTGCCAGCATAGTACCTTCCGGATAAGCCGGGTTAAAGACTCTTATCACCACAACCATCACACCTGTCAGTGCACCATAGATCCACTTCCCGGTATTTGTCTGTGAGGCTGTTACAGGATCTGTTGCCATAAAGACAGTCCCAAAGGCAAAGCCACCCATAAGAAGATGATAGTATGCCGGGATCTGTGAATACTCATTGCCTCCTGCCGCATTAAGCAGCAATCCTATTCCCAGGGCACCGAGTGTCATGCTGAGCATAATTCTCCAGCTTCCTATTCCTGTGACAATAAGTATGAAGGCTCCTATAAGTATTGCAATGACAGAGGTCTCACCCACTGATCCGGGTATGGTACCGATAAACATATCCATTACTGAGGGCAACCTGGTAATCTCATCCGCTTTGGCCAGCGCCAGGGGTGTTGCGCCCGAAAAACCGTCAACCGCCTGCCCGCTCATCAACCCTTCTATCCATACCTTATCTCCTGTCATCCATCCGGGGTAACTGAAAAACAGAAAAGCCCTGGCTGTTAATGCCGGATTAAAAATGTTCATACCGGTTCCGCCAAACACCTCTTTACCAAAGATAACGGCAAAGGCAACAGCCACTGCCAGCATCCAGAGAGGCACATCTACAGGCATTATAAGAGGTATAAGCAAACCTGTCACCAGGTATCCTTCATTAATCTCATGCCCCCTCAGTTGTGCTGCTGTAAACTCTATTCCCAGGCCAACAACATAACTTACAATAATCATCGGCAGTATTTTCAGGAACCCGAACCAGAACATCTGCATAATACTCCACCCTGTTATCCCAAAAGCAAGGGTATGCTGAAGACCAACATTATATGACCCGAACAGCAAGGCAGGGAAAAGTGCCACCAGTACAACTGTCATTGTCCTCTTCATATCCATATAATCTCTGATATGGGAACCCTTCCTGGTAACAGCATCAGACACAAAGAGAAAACTCTCAAAGCCCTCAAAGACAGACCTGAACATTGACAGACGTCCTCCCTTCTCAAAGGCAGGCTTCATCTTCTTAATTGAATTCAACAAACTCATCTATAGATATTTCAGGTTATTAATTCATTTCTTTTATCATAAGATCTATACCCTTTCTGACCAACTCCTGCATCTCTGTCTTTGATGGGTCAATATATTCACAAAGGGCAAAGTCTTCTTCAGCTACCTCATATATTCCAAGGTTTTCCATTAGCTCAATATCTTCTGCCAGAATGGCTTTCAGAAGATGTATCGGATAAATATCCATCGGAAAAACCCTTTCATAGTGCCCGGTCACAACAAATGGCCTCCTGCCACCATGAAAGTTGGTATCAAGATCGTACTCTTTCATTGGTATCAGCTTCGACATGAATGTCCTCCAGAAACTGTGCTTCTTAAAACCAGGAGTGACCCATCCAAACAACTCATTGTATTTTCCCTCGGGGATCACTGTTACCATATCAGAATAAAAACCCAGATACCCATCCATCCCCACTGCGTCTCCAGTCAATACATTTCCGCTGATAACCCTCATCTCATTATTCTGAAGGTTTGAGGCCAATATAGAAGACAAAGAGGCTCCTACCCTTGACCTGTAGTAACGCGGTTTGATGACTCCTGTTCCTGCCAGGGCTATAATACGGTCATGTTCGTAGTACCCCTCCTGAAAGAGCCGGCCTATAGCTACAAGATCCTGTATATTTATAAACCATACTACCTCTCCCTTGTTTACCGGATCAATATGATGAATCTGCACTCCCACATTCGCAGCCGGATGAGGCCCTGCAAAATAATGATATTGAACACCCTCCAGTTTTTTAAGTTCCTGGTTGCGGGTCCCTTCACCGCTAAGTGTGACGTGGACAGGACCATCAGATAGTTTACTTATGGCATCCACAGCAGTCTGCATGTATTTACCATGAATATTTGAAAGGACATAATCTACATCTGCTTCCAATGGAGCAGTGTTAAAGGCTGATATGAAGACAGACTTTGGCCTCTTATCAGGATCAGCTACAATATTGTATGGACGCTGTCTTATTACAGGCCATAATCCTGAGATGAGAAGCTTTTCCCTGATCTCATCAGCTGTGAGCTGCTTTGGATCTCCTGCAACAAAATCAATACGCTCTTTGCCTTCCTGCTCTATAACAACGCCAAGAAGTAATCTCTTATCTCCCCTCTGAATCTCAGATATTTTACCACTGACAGGTGATGTATACCTGATCTGTGGGGACTTTTTATCATGAAATAAAGGAGTTCCTGCTGATACAATATCACCCTCCTTTACCTCAAGTTTAGGCACAAGACCCGGGAAATCAGTCGGTCTTATACAATAACGTGATACTGAGATCTCAGACATTAATATCTTCTCGGCTTTGCCTTTAAGTCTGATATCCAATCCTTTTCTTAATCGTATTAAAGATGACATACTGGGAATTTTCTCTTTTTTTTAAGGCTATGTAAACTTAAATATATTGAGCAAAATAAACTATTTCCTTCCAAATAAAAAACCTATAAATAATCATGATTAAATTATGTTTGTACCTTTGAGCTTAGTACTTAACAGTTTAATGCTTTACAGAGAATGATTAAAAAACTTTGTTTATCCCTGTTAATATTTTTTTCATCGCTATTATTCAGTTCAGCCGTACTCTTTTCACAAAACGAAAACATAAACTCTCCTGATGTTAAGACACTTTTTTTCACCAGGGAAGGAGTGAGACCCGCATATCCGGTAATAAATATGTCTGGAGAATCATTATCACTACATTTTGACCTTCTTTC
>QKCK01000088.1 GCA_003245695.1 Bacteroidota bacterium
AAAATAGTGGTTACGGGTCCTACTACTCTTGCCGCTATCCTCAACTCGTTGCAGATGGGTTTCAGAACTCTGGCAATACAAAAAAGGAGCAGCGAGGTATGGCAGGTTCTGGGTGCGGTGAAACGGGAATTTGAAAACTTCGGAGGGATGCTTCAGAAGGCTCAAAACAACATACAGACCGGGCTGAATCAGCTTGATGATGTGATGGGCAAACGAACCAGAGCCATACAGAGACGGCTAAAGGGTGTAGAGGCTCTGCCTGAAGAGAAAGCAAAACTATTGCTGGAAGACCCCAACGGAAATGATCTCTCCGATGATGAGGGTGATGCTCAGGAGTGAGATATTAAAATCAACATGCATTTTTTAACTGCCCCCCTTCCCACTGTTTTTATTTTATTCCAATAAAGGCAACTGATGGTTTTCTTAATATTTACCATGGGGAAAACACGTGGTAAAAAAACAGGTGGTTTTACCTGCAAAAATCAGGTGTAGAAAACAAAAAATCAGGTGCTTTTCTTATTCCTGTGGAACAAAACAGTGGTAATTTTACAAATATGAAATGAAACTGATTTTAAGTCGATTTCTTAATAGAAATCATAAAGAAATGAAATCAGAATGAAAAGTAAAAAGAGAAGAGGGTTAATAATTATACTGGTGCTTATGACGGGGGTGCTTCTTTACACGTCATGTAACAGGGAAACATGCCCGGCATACGCACAAAAAGAATTGAATAAAGTAATAGCAGAAAACGCATAGGGTTCGCGGGACATTCAATCGCCGTTGACAGATCAGGAGAAGTGGTAGTGTTGGAAAGAGAAGTTGAAGTATCCTGAAAGGCTTTTGTCAGTTAGAATGAAGTGAGAAGGGGTTAATTGAAGTTGTTCATCTAAGATATGTGTCGCGAACCTCAGTATTAGACATCAGGTCAGAACTTTGCGGGGTAAGGGAGATAGTAGTTTCAGGACTGGCCGGATGTCAATTTACCTTCCTTTTTGAAAGACAGTTGCATGCCAGCTGTCTTTTTTTTTGGGTCAATCCGAAAAGCCGGTGGACAACCAACAGTTCATGATGCAAGTATTTGGTTAGTCGTTGATGCGTTGATGTGTTGATGCGTTGATGCGTTTAGTCGTTTTTTGAGGTCAGCAAATCGAATAAATGAGTCTTCTTCGGTCACCACCGAAGGCAACGAGCTATGGGTTGCGGGTAGATAAAATATGTCTGTTCAGTTGTGACTTGCCCCCGGGATACATTTATTTTGAATATATTGATCTCCGGCCTGAATAATTGCTTTTTTTTGTTCAATTTAGTATTTTAAACCCTTAACCCGCTTCTCTTATCCCCGGTTACTCTGCTATGGAAGAGATTAAGAAGAAAGAAGACTGGATACTTATCGTAGACGATAACAAGACTATAGTAGCCTCCATTTCAGGGGTTCTGAAAAAAGAGGGTTACAGAGTCAGTTATGCCTATGACGGTTTTTCTGCAATAAAAAAGGCATTTACAAATAAGTTTGATCTTATACTCCTTGACATTACCCTGCCCGATATTGACGGATTTGAGGTTTTAAGGTGTCTTAAAGAGAATAATTCCACCATAAACATCCCTGTAATATTTATCTCCATACTTGATGATGATGCCATATACAACAAGGGATTTGAAATGGGGGTTATGGATTATCTCAAGAAGCCTCTGCCCGCTGCTGAACTGATCTTCAGAATAAAGAATTATCTGAGGCTACGCGACACTGAGACACAGATGCGGCAGAGCGAGATGTTCTTCAAGAGTGTAGTTGAGGATCAGACAGAGTTTGTTATCAGATATACCCCTGATGGTATTCTTACCTTTGTCAATACGGCCTTCTGTAAGTACCTGCGTATGAAAGCCCCAGAGGTGATAGGCAGAAATGTTTTTGATCTTCTGGAGATAGACCCCTCGGACCCTATAAGAGAGTCTGGGACTGACATCTCAAAGGAAGTAAGCAGTGACATAATAAAGATAAAAAGAAGAGGTGGAAAGCCTATATGGCATCAGTGGACACACCGTGTGATCCATGAAAAGACAACACATCAGGTTGTGATACAGGCAATAGGCAGAGACATCAGCCAGACCAAAGAGAGGGAAGAGGCCCTTCTTATATGGGAGAATATTTTTAGAAATGCAGGTTGGGGTATTGCGACAATATTGCCTAACAACCCATACTTCAATCAACTTAATGAGACCTATGCCAGTATGCACGGTTACAAGATTGAAGAGCTGAGAGGCAAACCAATATGGACTGTATTTGCAAAGAGGTCGCAGAATTTTGTTACACATGTGATTGCAAGCCTGAAAAAATACGGACATTATTCATACCAGTCTGTTCATGTGAAGAAAAACGGCGAAGAGTTTGTAGGCAACACTGACCTGACACTCATCCGCGACGAAAACGGGAATGAACTGCTATACGTGGGAAGCCTGACCGACATATCAGTATTGGTGAATACAACAAAGGCACTTACTGAAAGTGAGGAGAAATTCAGAAATGTATTCATGAACACCCCTGACGAGGTATTGATAATAAGACAAAGAGATCTTGCAGTTGTTGAAGCCAATGACCGTTTCTTTGAAAACTCAGGACTGAAGAAAGAAGATGTACTGAACAAACCACGGTTACTCGGACGCTTTTTTGAGAATCTGAATGAAGGCAAGAGACTGCTTGACTTATTGAAGAAGAACAATGTGCTTTCCAATATAGAAACACATCTCAGAACAACTGACGGGCACCTCTACCCTGCCCTGATTTCATTCTCCAAGATAAAACTGAACAGGCAGTTGCACATAGTAACCATAATAAGAAACATTGAGGAGATAAAAAAATTCCAGAAATCAATACAACAGAGTGAGACAAAGTTCAGATTGCTGGCTGACTATAACTATAACTGGGAATTCTGGCTTGGCCCTGATAAAAAATTCATTTATGTCTCACCCTCCTGCGAAAGAATATCGGGATACAAGGCTGAAGAGTTTATGAATAACCCCGATTTAATGACAGACATCATACACCCCAGAGATAAAGCCAGAATTACACCTCATTTCAAACACGAACAAAAAGACATTGGATCAGAATACTCCGTTGAATTCATGATCATTGACCGTTATGGTAATGAGAAGTGGATCTCGCACAACTGCAATCCCGTATTCGATAACAACGGTAAGTTCCTTTGACGCAGAGGAAACAACCTGGATATTACAAATAAGAAGATATCTGAAAAAGAGTTATTAAAACTTTCAACT
>QKCK01000114.1 GCA_003245695.1 Bacteroidota bacterium
ATAGCCCCGGGAGGAGCTGTTAAAGAAATGTATCAGGATGGACGTCTGAGCAAGAGCGGCGTTGATTATGAGTTTATCACATCAAACCTGTTGATGAACTTCAATAAAACTATTGGCGATTTTGATCTGGGTCTTTTACTTGGTCATACAGCCGAAATGACTAACAGGTATATACAATCACATTGGGGTTATGGATTTTCAACTGCTGGTACAATAAGCTTTGCAAACATAATTGACGATCAGAAGTTTTTTACCGACAGAACGGTGAAGAAGCGTTTAGTAGGTGTTTTTGGTGAGTTCCGTGCATCATATAAGTCAATTGCTTACCTGACTGTCACCGGACGTAATGACTGGTCATCTACTCTTCCAGTTGAAAACAGATCATATTTCTATCCTTCTGTATCTGGTAGTTTCGTATTTACTGAGCTTCTTCCAAAGAATAATATCCTGTCATTTGGAAAGATCCGTGCCTCATGGGCACAGGTTGGTAAGGATGCTGACCCTTATGCAACCAATAACTATCTATGGAGTCCTGCAGTTGTAAGCGGATCATATGTTGGTTCGGGTAACAGCTGGACTGGTGGTAGCCCGAAACTGTTACCAGAAATACAGACTTCAAAGGAGATAGGTGCTGAGTTAAAATTCCTGGATGGTAAGATAGGTCTTGATTTTACCTATTATCACAGCATAACAAAGAACCAGCTTGCAAGCCCGCGTCTGTGCCAGTCAACAGGATATATCTTCCTGACACTGAACAGCGGATCAGTTGAGAACAAGGGTATGGAGCTCTCAATAAATGCTATACCTTTTGATACGAAAGACTTTACATGGGATGTGACACTGAACCTTTCAGGAAACCGTGGTACACTGGGTAAATTCCTCAAAGGTGTAGATTTATTCTATGTAACAGATGTGCAGGTAGGTGGTGTGAAAGCTGCCTCTGTTCCTAACGGCGGATATTTCCTCGGTTTAACCGGTGACTACTGGGTAAGAGAGAAGGATGACGATGGTAATGAAATCGCTGGTGGACAATACATAGTTGACGAAACTACAGGATTATATACTACAACAAAGGTCACAACTAATGTTATTGGCAATCGTGAGCCTGATCTCATCGGTGGTGTGAATAACAACTTCCGTTACAAAAATCTTAACCTCTCTGTACTGTTTGATATAAGGATCGGCGGAGACATTTACAATGGTACTGAGTATTATCTGACAACAAGAGGTATGAGTATGAGAACTCTTGACCGTGAGGAAGTAACCGTATCAGGTGTCTCTTCTTCAACAGGTGATCCTGTATCTTATACATACAAATCTGGTGAAACATACACAATAAATGGTGCTTCTTATTCAGGTGATTATATGATTCAGTCATATTGGGACAGTTATGCCAGCAATGCATACAATTTCATGACCAGCACAAACTGGTTAAGACTTCGTTCATTGTCAATGGCATATGATTTTACCAGTATGCTGAAGAATAAGAAATATATCAAGAATCTCTCTGCCTCAGTGGCAGGATACAACCTATGGTTATGGACCAACTATAAGGGAATGGATCCGGAAGTAAGTGTTTCCGGTTCAGGAACAGGCGGCTCCGGCTCAATGGGTATAGACTACTGCGGCGTACCTGCAACACGGAGCGTATCATTCAGTCTTAATGTTACTTTCTAATTAACGGATTTAAAAAGATATGACTATGAAAAAGATATTATATATCACATTAAGTCTGGCCTTGCTTTTAGGTATGTCCTCATGTGAAAAATGGTTGGATGTCAACGTTGACCCTGACAACCCCAATGATCAGAGTGCCACTCCTGAGATAAGGCTTCCCTGGATACAGCATTATTATATGTATGCCTGGGGTGTGGCAAATACAAGGTCAAGCTATATTGATGGATTGATGACATATGTCTATTCATCAGCAAACTCCAACAGCCGACTGGCTGCATGGAACCCGATACAGAGCAGTTGTACCACCATATATCAGAACTGGTTTCTTGGTGCAGCTGTAAACCTTGAACCTCTTATTTCATCGGCAGAAGATCAGGGTGCCTATCATTATATTGGCGCTGCATATTGTATCCGTGCCATGGGATTTTTTCTTATGCTTGATGTTTATGGGGAAATGCCATATACTGAGGCTATGACAGGTAAATATAACCCGGCTTATGATCAGGGTGATGTAATCTATGATGGTTGCATGGCTGATCTTGACAAGGCTATTGAATATTTTGGCAAAACACAGGAAGCAGGAGCAACACCTCTTTCATCTGGTGATACCTGGAATGGTGGTGATGTTGACAAATGGATCAGGCTATGCTATGGTTTGAAAGCTCGTTATCTGATGCAGATATCGAAGAAATCAACATTTGATCCTGATGCTGTTTTGGCTGCATTGCAGAATGCACCTCAGTCAAATGCTGATAATACAATAATGAAGCATTACAATATTGCCGGTGATGCTACTAATGTTACTGTTGGTGATCCTTACCAGGCAAATACAACATGGGATAATGCCGGTTATGGAAGTAGCCAGCGTATAACAAGATGGTACGTTAACCTCCTTACCAATAGTTTTACTGGTGGGTCAGGGGTTATTGACCCGCGTATGTCAAAGCTCATCCCTGCAATGATGAAGAACGTGAAACTTAATTCTTCAAATGCGATTGTAAGCTATGAATGGCAAAGAGATGTAGGTGTTGATATGATGTATTCTGATATTAGACAGAACAGCGGACCGCTTACTTCAACTTATACCAAAGATGGAACTTCTCTTACTTATTCCATATCTGATGACGCAGCCAGAGCCGCTTTCGTTGCCGCACTGCACCACCCGTATGTGCTTGATGATGTTGCAAAAACAGTTGCAGTGACCTATAAACCTGGTTCTGCATATGTTAACAGTACAAACTATAAGAGAGCAGGTGATACTATCTACGTTAACATGAGATCAAACAGCCTTTCAACAAGTGGTTTGTCTACTGATGACATGTATTATTATCCAAATACTGATATACTGGCTGTTGGCGGTACAGGAACCTTCTATGCAAGACCTGATTCTGATTCTGACATACTTACCTATGCTGAGATGTGTTTCATCAAAGCTGAGGCATACTTCAGAAAATCAAACCTTCCTGAAGCTTACAATGCTTATAAGGCTGGTATCCAGGCTAGCTTTGCCCGGATGCAGACAAAACTTGGGGAGTGGGAAGCTAAAACAGTCAATCCTGACCAG
>QKCK01000064.1 GCA_003245695.1 Bacteroidota bacterium
GTGAAGTATATATCAGGATATCCAAAGGTGATCTGTATGGCACTACCTGCTATCAACGCCTTCATCTCCGCTGTCACCTCATTAACACCCCTGGGAATAAATTGCTTCATGTCAATGAACTTCTGAACCCTCCTTTCAAACATCTGTTTGTCGTTTGCATTAAGAGAATTGTAAAAGGTGAAATATTTTGATAAATACGGTTTGTATTGATCTTCCAATGACCTTAAGAACAGATATCTCTTTATATTCCTTTTGACAAATGGGCTCTCAGAGTTTTCTACATTGAAGTATATTATCAATACTATAAATAAAAAAAAGATTATTGCCCGTCCTACCGCTACATAAGTATAAGTCTCTTCCATTACTGACCTCTTTGTTGATGTCGTAGATTATACAGTGAAAATGCCATAACAGTTTCAGATGATTTTTGTAACAGCAAGTATAAGCAAAAATCTTTATAAATCAGCCTCGAATAAATAGGTTGGACTCTGACATTAAGTGCTGCCATATTATCAAAAGAAAGCGGGTCAGACTCTGGTGAGTGACCCGCTAGTTATCTTTCACGGTTATTGTTGTGCTTAGTTAGATGCGCTAGCCGTTGTGTCTGAAGCTTCCATCAAAACCTCATTCTCAATGAAATCCTCAGCCGGAATAAGGGCTTCTTTAATATCGGCAATGAAAACTGATTCCTGAAGGTCCTTATTATCTACTATCTCTTTGAGAGCACTCTCGCGTTTTCCGGCATCTTCTGTTGCTAATGCTTTTGATGCATACTTTGCTACTGCAATATCAATGTCAGAGTATGAAATACTTGAAGGCTTGATCCACCCTGTCTCGATCCATTTTCCATCCTTCCTCTTTCCCGATACTTCAATGAACTCATTCTGTTCGCTCTTTACACCAATGATATCCATTTTACTGAATGTCTTTGCCGTTTTTGTCAGCAGATCGGGCCTCGAATAGATAACAGCATCGTCTGTTATTACTCCTGGCTTACCGTCAAGAACAATAAAGTCAGACTGAACCCAACCCTCCTTGCCATCCTGAAGTTTCATTTTAAGATAACAGGTTTTCTTCTCTCCATTAACCTCTTCTTTCTTATCATTCAGGTAAGTACATTTTTCACCAAGGCTGATAGAGGCAATCCACTTTCCGTCTTTATCCGGTGTGGCTTTCAGGGAGATATTATCCCAGATACAGACAGCAGCTCCTTTTGGGCTATCGTTTGTAGCTTTTTCTTCTCCAGGAGCCTTCTTGGTTTTGCACCCGGAAACAATTATTAAAACAGCAAGAATAATCAGGGTAAATGAGTGTCTTTTCATTTTTATGTATTTAATAGGTTGAATATTTTTCAATTACGTAAATAGCTTTTCTAAACAGACTGACCTGTTGCTATATGTCATAGCGACTGTTAAAATAATTAAATGACATCATTTTACAAAAAATATATCGCATTTAAATTACTCCGACTCAATCAATACCAGTTACTTTTAGCATTCTTGATAAAACCTCCCCGTTTTTGTCATGAGTAATAGTACCTTCTATGAACCTCCCTTCAAGAATTAAAGGCGTAATCTCTTTGATGAATCCTATATTGCAGGGTCTCAACACGCATGTTAGTATTCTCTTCCATTAAAATGAGGATCCTTCAGGTCGATCCAGAAGACATGAATTGTCTCTTTCTCATCGTTTTGACCGTTGCCATTCTCATCAATCTGTGCAAAGACGTACATGAAGTCATTGGCAGAATCATATTCAGAGCTTATTACTGAGTAATTAGGAGGTATGAGTGCAGTTTTTTCTGTGCAATTGATGTCAAACAGGTAGAAGTGCCTCAGATCACTGAAATTGATAAAGCCATCTTTGTTAGTGTCTTCATCGTATACTGATATCATATAGTAGTCTCTCATGACAGGGTTGCCATACAGGGTGTCCTTTGAAAATGACGGGAAGTATATTGTTTTAATCAGAACCGGAGTATCAAAAAACAGCTTCTGTTTGCCTGTTTTAATATTATAGACAGAAACATTCATAATATTAAAGCCATAGACAGCCTGAAGGCCAGGCATGAAGTTGAAGTGCCACTGGTTTCCTTCGCTGTATCCTGTCTCATCATAATTTCTGTAGAAGTGATTGTTGCCTGTGTAATGATACTCTTTCTTTTTGTCATAGTTTAATTTGTACACAGGCGTGAGTCTGTAATCAGAAATTCCTGTGAGTAAAACATTGCCTGGCCTTGTATTAACAGTCACGGAGTCTTTTGATATCCCGGGGATATCTGTCGCTTCTTCTTTCTCGGTCTCCGGACCGGAATAGTAGTCTTTTACTTGTCCTTTATGACCTGAGCAGCCGGTAATAAGCAAAATAATCAATATGACAGTTATAGCACAATTCTTCATAAAATAACTGTGTTATGATTAATATAATTTTATGTTTCAATGACAGCCATCATTTCCTGTAAACTCCATCAGTTCTATCGGAGTTCCGTTATGTTCTATCATTGCCACCCTTAGTCCATCAGATGGGGCATTTGGCATTGTTAAAATTCTGAAACCGCGATTAGCAAGTTCGAAGTCAAGGTCATCCACTTCAAACGCAATATGAGGAACCTTTTGTATCAGGATATCAATCTGACTTTCTTTCTCAAATCTCATCCACTCAATGCCAAAAGGGCTGGTGCTAAAGCCGGAGGTATATAACCGGAACTGTGGCAGATATTTTTCACCATCCATTATCATCTCTGTAGGTATGCCGATATGATGATATCGCCAACCCCATTCATTGATACAAAGAGGAGGTTCATTGTCGTGACGGAAATCTTTCAGTTCAGACATTTCACAGTATCTTTTAACATTTTCCTTTATGTAGCTTCATTACTCAAGAATGATAGAGCTTTTTACCTCAATACGCGTCCTTCTATCAAAAATAAAATCGTAATACTTTGCATTGCCTTCAGTGCCATCAATCTGAATCATGGCTCTTCCATATTCCACCCCATTTTTATCTGACACTTTTGCAGATACCTTGCCAGAGTAATTCTTGTCAAATATTATATAGAGAGTCAGGACATTGTTCTTATTTCTGAGTGAGTCATCATTGATAGTAAACTTACCAACCTGTATGCCTGCCTCTTTAAGCTCATGTGATAAGACTATTTCACAGTCAAGAGAGTTGCTGACCCCTTCGGTTATTCCTTCAACAAACTCCGTCGTTGACTTGCCAACTACTTCGCCTGTTTTA
>QKCK01000310.1 GCA_003245695.1 Bacteroidota bacterium
AGGTAGCAAAAGACTGGCGCGACAGTTCAGGTATGCTAAAAAAATTCGGATATTTATAAACACCGCAGAAATGAGCAGAATAGTAGCAATAATAGGAAGGCCCAATGTGGGTAAGTCAACCCTCTTCAACAGACTCACAGAGAGCCGGAATGCAATAGTTAATGAAGAGAGCGGTGTCACCAGAGACCGGCACTATGGAAGGGCCACATGGAACGGGATTGATTTCTCTGTGGTTGATACCGGAGGATATGTAGAAAACTCTGATGATGTTTTTGAGGGAGAGATAAACCGCCAGGTGAAGCTTGCAATAGAAGAAGCTGACCTGATACTTTTCATGGTGAATGTTGAGGATGGGATACATGAACTTGACCTGGAAGTGGCCAGTCTGCTTCGCCGGTCAGAAAAAAAGTTTATGCTTGTGGTGAACAAGATTGACAACAATGCCCGTCTCCTTGATGCCTCGGAGTTTTACACCCTAGGGCTTGGAGAATACTATCCTGTTAGCTCAATCAATGGGAGTGGCACCGGCGATCTGCTTGACGACGTGGTAAAACAGCTGCCGGAGAATGAAGATATTATTGATGAAGACAT
The DNA here is from genome assembly GCA_003245695.1 of Bacteroidota bacterium. Classification (GTDB taxonomy): domain Bacteria; phylum Bacteroidota; class Bacteroidia; order Bacteroidales; family VadinHA17; genus SR-FBR-E99. Next base: position 592 of record QKCK01000310.1, read on the forward strand.
CCCCAGAATAGCTATTATCGGCAGGCCAAATGTTGGAAAATCATCTCTCATAAATTCCCTGTTGGGAGAAGAACGCAATATTGTAACCCCGGTTGCCGGGACCACAAGAGACTCCATCCATTCCCACTATAATAAATTCAACCATTCATTTCTTCTTATTGATACTGCAGGGTTAAGAAAAAAGGCAAAAGTTGAGGAAGACATTGAGTTCTATTCAACCCTCAGATCGATAAGATCTATTGAAGAGTCAGATGTGTGTCTTCTGATGCTTGATGCAACCAGGGGCATTGAAGCACAGGATATGAGTATACTGAATATTGCACTGAAGAATAATAAGGGTCTTATTATGCTTGTAAATAAATGGGATCTGATAGAGAAGGATTCAAAAAGTTCAAAGGCATATGAAGAATTAATAAGATCCAGAACTGCTCCCTTCATCGACTTTCCCATATTGTTTATATCTGCAATAAACAAGCAAAGGATTCATAAGATTCTTGATCTTATCTCAGAGGTACATGATAACAGAAACAGGAGAATATCAACTTCTGAGCTTAATGAAACAATGCTTGCCTGTGTAAACGAAACACCACCTCCTGCCACAAAGGGCAAGCACATCAAGATAAAGTATGTCACACAATTAACCACGCCATATCCCTCCTTTGTCTTCTTCTGCAACCTGCCTCAATATATTAAGGATCCATATAAGAGATTTGTTGAAAACAGAATGAGAAAACAATATAACTTTACCGGAACACCAATAAAGGTCTATTTCAGGAAAAAATAGATACCTTTGGTTTGATTTTTGTGAATACTCTGCTACAGAGCCTATGAAAAGCAGATTTATTATATTAATAATAGCCTCCCTGATGTTATCATCATGTTTCAGGGTTGAGGATCTGCCTGCAAAGCCCAGGATAGAGTTCAGAAGCTTTACATTATTTGATTCAACTGATATTTTAGGCAATGATATTAAAGCCGGCAAACTGACCTTTTATTTTGAGGATGGTGATGGGGATATTGGGATCTATGATCCTGATGGCAGCAGTGCTGATACCACTAATCTCTTCTTCACTCTCTTCCGGAAAGAGAATGGTGTTTTCACCGAAGTAGCAGATGATGATGTATTAAAGCCGTCTCATTACAGGATACCATATCTTGAACCCATTGGACAGAATGACATTTTAAAGGGTACCATTGATATAACCATGCTCTATTATTTTTATTCTAATGATGACACACTGCGTTACAGGTTCTTTCTTAAAGACAGGTCAGAACATTTCAGTAATGTCGATTCAACCTGTGTGATTGTGCTGGGTGATTACGGCACATTCCCCCGGTAAAGGTCTAAACTCTTATCCCCATTATTAATACATCGTCAACCTGGTCAAAGTCTGATTTCCATTCGTAGAAGAAGTCTTTCACTCTGCTTTTCTGAACATCAAGTGGATGATCCTTTATTTCATCTATGAGTGATCTAAGGCGGCTTATCTTCATTTTTTTATTTCCTTTTCCGCCGAACTGATCAGGATAACCGTCAGAGAAAAGATAGACGATATCACCTTCTTTAAGGTAGTATTCCTGATCATCATAGAATTTTTCAGATGCTGAATCTCCACCGATAGATGATCTGTTACCCCTGACGTATTGCTGTTCACCGCCGATAATCAATATCACTGGCCGCATTGCAGATGCGAATGTAAGGTGTCGTTCTTTCACATTGAACTCACAAACTACGATATCCATCCCGTCATTTGCAGCCTCAACCTCCTGATTCTGATTAAGAGTGGAGAATATCTGTCTGTCCAGCTCCTTAAGGATTGCAGATGGCTTGGTTATCCCTTTCCGGGTAATGATATCCTGCAGAAGTGCCGTTCCGATCATAGACATAAAAGCTCCTGGAACTCCATGTCCCGTTGAGTCAGCACATACAACTATAAACTTATCCCTGTCAACCCAATCAAACCAGTAGAAGTCACCACTGACGATATCACGTGGAGCAAAGAACACAAAAGCTTCACTGAAGACAGAATTAAGTCTTCCAATATCAGGGAGTACGCTGCTTTGTATCCTTTTAGCATACTTTATACTCTCAGTGATATCGAGATTTTTCTGCATCAACTCCTCTTTCTGTTCATGAACCTCACGGGTGCGTTTTGATAACTCCTCTTCAAGAAAATCATTCAGTTTCCTATGAGCCCTGTCACGCAGCTTTATTATAATAAAGACTACAATGGCTGCCAGCAGGATCACCGATAACGTAAACCACCAGCTTCTATAAAAGGGCTTTTTGATTACAAGTTCAAATGAAGCATTACTTATCAATCCCGGATTATTCTTTGCAGAGCTCTCAAGAACAAACCTGTAATGGCCATCACCTAATTTGTATGTCACGCTACGATCTCCTGTTGGCTGACCCATATCTTCATCATAATTCTCCAGCATTGTCCTGTAAGAGACATTAAGTGGGTCATGAAGATTAACACCTGCATACTTTACCTCAATAGTATTTACTCTCCTGTAAGGCAATATATAGGTATCTGAAAAAGGATACTCAAGCCCGTTAATTATTACGGCCATGATATTTGACCGGGGTGCTTCAGGGGTTATCCTTTCCATCTGAGGGTTATATACAATCAACCCCTCGGTTGTCCCTACATAAATTGTCCCTGAAGGCGATTCAAATAATGCATAAGGAAGGCATTCACCTGTTACCCCAAAATCGCGCGAGAATGTTCTTATTGTACCGGCATGTGGGTCCCATATTGAAAAGCCTTTTTCATGTCCTGCCCATATACGTCCATCTGAAGCATAGAGCACACTATATACATAATTTGACAGTAGGCCATCCTGTGCAGTCACATTAAACAGCGAATCGCCCCTGATCATGAAAACTCCATTACCCAGAGTACCCGCAATTATTGAGTTGTCATTAGATGAGAATGATATTGCCTGCACAATGTTCTTCATATATCCGTTCATCACATTCCGGTCTTTGTAAACGGTGTCCCGCTTAAGATCAGCAAAGCAAAGCATTTCTCCCTCGGTCCCTACAGCTACCACGCCTTCACCCGCGACAGCTACATCTAATATCTTGTTATGAGTAAGCATGTCAGAGGTAGTGAATGTCCTTACACATTTTGCCGAGAGCTTGTCAACGGCAAGCAGCCCATCCATGGTGGCCAACCAGATTATACTGTTATCAGCATCAATCCTGTTAATTATATTCTGCCCGGGGTTAGCTGATTTAAAAAATGACTTTACTATTCCGTCAGCGCCTGTTCTGAATACTCCCTCTCCATCTGTTCCAATCCATTGAGATCCGTCAGCGCAGATATGCCATGCAGTAATGGTGGCACCCCTGATTTTTGAAGTCAGGTTATAACGGCTGTTAAACTCTCCTTTCTCATTGTCAAATTCGAATGTCTCCGATCTGTTACCCATAACAACAGATGATCCGATATTGCCAATAAACCTTATCTCTTTATTACCCTGTGGCTGAAAAAAAGAAAATGCGTTTGTAGTCACTGCCTCAAGCCCGTTATTGAAAAGACCTATCCAAAGATTTTCCTCACGGTCACGAAAGATTGTCTTGACATCATTTTCGAGTAGTCCGGATGCAATGTTGTATGCCGTCTCTGATGTCACAGAGGAAAGATCATCAGAGAGAACCGCCTTTACCAGCCCTGATTCACGGGTAGCAACATAAATTGTATGCGGATCTTCACTTAATATCTCTTTTATCCTGGTGTTATCGAGATTTAATGTTCCTGTAAGGTTTACAACAGAATAATTTTCATTGTTTTTTTCTATTATAAAGAGGCCTGAACCATCTGTTCCGGCAACATAAGTATCCTCCGAAAGAGTTTCCAGACAATTTACCCAAACATATTCAAGCTCAGGAAACGTGCTGTGTATCTTTATTTTATCACCACTAAGCGAGCATAGATAGAGATTATCCTGCGCAGCTATGAATATATTTCCATTATTCAGAAACAGAACATCAAGTATTATTACCCCTTCAGGGGCCTGGAGGTTTTCGAATGAGTTGTAGTTACCCTTTTTAAACATGAATAGGCCGCTTGATTGTGACACGACCCATATATTGCCATCGGAATCAGATCTTATCTTATTGATTCTGTCGGCGGCAATGCCATTAACCCTTTTCAGCGGCTTATTGTTATCAGACACGAATAATAACCCGTCATTGCAGCCTATCCACATTACACCTGAGTCATCGCAAAACAGAGCAGATGGATATCCTGTTGACAGGGAGTCATTGATAGGGATATTATAAAAATCAAAACCGTCATGTCTGTAAATGCCTGTTTCAAGTCCAACCCACAGCAAGCCATTTTTATCCTGGCTTATTGCATTAACATAATTGCCTGGCAAACCATTAGAGTTGTCAAAAGAGCGATAGCTGAAGGTCTGTGCAGAAAGGTCCTGGGGAAAGAGGAATGCAGTAAGACAAACTGCTAAGAGAAAAAGATATCTTAAGCTCATTTCTTGGGTTTTACTTTTGTCACCTTGAGATTTGGTTTATAAACCGGTACACCACCAATTGGGGCACTAAAGAAGGGCAGGTTCTCACCATACTGGTTTTCTACATATATTACAACATTATTGTTCCTGACCAGGTAGTCTCTACGCTTATAAAACCTGAAGTCGAGTGACTTGCCTATCTCCTCTTCCATAATCTGAAGGCGACCCTCACTCCAGTTATTTTCACCTGATATGGTCTGTCGCTGGCCATTTCTGGCATTAGATACTACTATGAAATCACCATCATTGTCCCAGTCAAAGTTCTTTTGCCTAACATATACACAACCGCTATCGATATACGGGTAGATGTGTGAAACAAATGAGGTATCATTTTCATTCCACATTCTGAAGCAATATTCATGGGTAAATGCATTCGCTCCTTCAATGGGAACATTTTCGTCAGCCTTTTTAGACAGAAAATATCGGTAAAGATTTCCATCATTACCTGAAATGCCATCGCATATTATTTTAAAAATATTTGCCGACCACTTTGGATAATACTCGCCATCAGCCGGGTTAAAAGGCCCGAATGTATACCATTTCTCATCATATCTGGCATCAACACCAAACACACGTGAAGCAAGGAGTACACCGCTTTTATAGTTACCTTCAGGCTGGATTCCTTTTGATGATTTGTCAAATGTATAACAACCCTTCCCGCCATAGACTGAATATAGCATCCGGGTATCCCAGAAACCGTTCAGTTCGTCAGTGTTGCCGCTGACATCAGGATCATAAACACGGATAAAGAAAGGCTCCTTATAGTCTTTTGGTATTGTAAAGAACCATGTCTGAGAGAAGTCGTCATCACCCCATGAAGTCTCTTTGCCATCTTTCCCGAATGACATCAGGAAAGGAATATTTTCGTCTACCCCGGGTACAGGTTGGGAGTAGAGGCTGCCTAGAGAGAATAAAAGCAAGGCAGATATGAGTGATATTTTAGAAAATACTTGCATAGGTCAGTGTAAAAATAATTATTTCTTCCTCTCATTTACAACAATGTCTTTACAAACACATGCTTCTTTCACAGAACCATCAGAGTCAGGTGCGGAGCTGATAATCAGCTGTACATTATAGGTGCCCCTCACAGGGAATTTCTTTGTTGCCTCCCTGCCTGTTGCTATTGTCTGATCATCAAAATTCCAGTAGTAGCTTGATATTTTCCATCCTGGAAGGTTAGTTAATGAGGCATCAAACTCAACCAGATCACCCTGAAATACAGTATCAGGAGCAGTTATATATGGCTGTTCAATATCTGAAATATTTAGAATATACGAAGCCTGATTCTTCTCTATTTCGCCTGTTATTCTGTTAATAAAGTTCAGCTGAATATAATAGCTTCCAGGCCCTTGAAAGCAATGAACTGCCGTAACACCCTCTGTCCGGGTACCATCATCAAAGTCCCACTCCCATTTATATTCAAGTGCCATAGAATCATTCTTCAAGGCATTCTCTTCAACAAATTCATAACAGTAACTGTTAGCCTGCAGTGAGTCGCAGGAGGACCATCTGATTATTGATGATCTGAAGCTATAAATATCATCATCACCTCTGCGTCGCCGGTCAGAAGAGAAGAAGCCCGACTGATCTGAAGAAGCGCCGTAGAATGCAAAGTCATCATATTCAGAGTTAAGAGGCTCATTCATCAACACCGGTTTAGTCCATTCACCATTAACCAAAACAGTGTAATATATATCGAGCCCACCAATACCATCCTTTCTGTCTGATGAAAAATAGAGCCTTCCACTGCTATGGAGGAATGGATATACCTCCGATGAGGCTGAGTTGACCACAGGGCCCAGATTTACCGGCTCACTCCATTTACCATCAACATTCTCACACATAAAGAGGTCAGATTTACCGTAAGTGCCTTTCATATCCGAAGAGAAAAAGAGATATTTACCATCGCCGGAAATGAAAGGATATGCTAGTTTATATGCTGGATTATTATACTCAAATTCTGTTATATTGTTCCATTTTCCGGCTGATTTGTGGGCAATGAATATGCCATATTTGTCGCTCTCCCCTTTCTTCTTTCGTGATCCACCTTCATTATAGTTTCGTGTAAAATAAAGTGACTTCCCATCTGGAGAGAGGCAGGCTGGCCCTATATTATATCTGCCCCTCAACTCTTCGGAAAAGATCCGGGGCTTACCAGGGTCACTATTTTTTGAAAAAGAGGCGTAATAAAGATCATAGAGCTTTTCGCCTTGCAGGTTTTTTCGTGTAATAAAAGGATTTGTTTTACGGTTTGAGCAGAAGAAGATACCGTCTTTAACCACAATAGAGACAATATCATCTGAAGAGCTGGATAATATTGTTACAGGTTTGACCTCATAGGCATTCTGACCATAAAGCAACAGAGGCATTATACAGAGTGTCATTAACAGTGGCTTACTATATTCCAATAGTCTTTTCTTCATGTTAAAAATACCTGGGAGAAGCGGCACTAACTTTAAATTCAAATTCATATCGGAGAGCAATCTCATGAGTACCTGAAGTATAATTATTCAGATGCCCGGTTTGATAATCGAACGAATATCCTACTCTTAACTGTGGAGTAACCTGAAGGTCTACCAATGCTACAATTGCTTTTTCAGCCAGTCGGTATGAACCGCCAAATGAGAGAACATCTGCAAAGATAAAAGTTGCATTCAGGTCTACCTCGGCTTTGTCAGCAACAGCATACCGAAGAAGGAAGGAAGGTTTTAATCTGATAAGATCTGAGAGGTTTATTAAAGCTCCTGCAGTAAGGAACAATCTATCAAGCTTGTAATCATAATAAATAACATACTCATCTTTTTCAGACTGTCTGTAACTCAGGAGAGAAGGAAGAGAAAGACCGGCAAAAAGGTGATCAGAGTAGTAGTATGCTCCGGCGCCAAAGTTTGGCAAAGCAAATGAAGAAGAACCCTCAAACAACTCTTCAGGCTGAACGCCATCGACCTCATCATAATTTATGTTTGTAATATCAATCCCCGCTTTAAGACCAAATGATAGTTTTCCATGCCAGACGGGAATCTTATAGGCGTAGAAGGCATTTAGTCCTGTATTATGAGTAATAGCAAAACTGGTATGGTTCAGCATAAAGCCCAGAGCTACCTTTTCTTTTTTGCTAACAGGTGAGTGAATTGTCAGGTTCTGGAACTTAGGTGCGCCTTCGATCCGAACCCACTGATGGCGATATGATGCATTCACACTTAAGGCTTCTCTGGTGCCAGCATATGCCGGGTTTATCACAAGGCCGTTGGTAAGATACTGACTTGTAATAGAATACTGCTGTGCGGCCACTCTTGATCCGGCAAATTGTGCAATAATAAGAATAATCAAAATGCTCTTTTTCATTCTATCGCCTGATAATAATAAATCCGCTTATATGTGCCTCATATTTAGGGGTACTAATATCTTTAGCACCATTGATAGTTAAAAGAAAATAATAGGTCCCCTCCGGCAAATCATCACCATTATTATCAGTCCCAACCCAGGCATCTTCCGGAATATCGCTTCTATAGTTCTTTGTCTTGTATACTACCGCTCCACCTGTATTAATTATCACCAGCTCATTAGTTGTAAACTCCAGCCCTTCAATTATGAAATAGTCGTTAATGCCATCACCATTAGGAGAGAAACCTTCCGGAATCGAAAGTTTTGGCACAGTCAATGTTACAAAGTCGGGATCAGCCTTACATACTCCATTTGAGACTTCAAATCTGAAGATATTTTCTCCAAAGCCAAGTTTTTTCACCACAGATAATGGATCTGTATTATCTTCAAATACCGGATCTCCTTCACTTGACTCCACATTCCATTTTGCAGTCCCCTGCCCGTCAAATGCACCCTCCATTCTGAAGGCAAACTGGTATGGATTCAGAAACAAATCCTGCCCCGCTGTAACATTTTGAGGCATAATATCAACATTGATTGTTATGATGTCTGAGGTGTCAGCACAACAGTTGTCTTCTCCTGACAATACAATTCTTCTGAACTGCGTGGTTTCATTAAGCAATGGCGGACTGAAATTCTGAAGGTCATATAATCCGTATGCTGCCGACCACACTGAGGCACTTGCTTTTCTCTCCTCCCAGATATATCTATAGCGCCCGTCGCCGCCATGTGGTAATGACCCGTCCAGAGGAATGGGTAATGATTCATTGCATATATTCTGATTACTACTCACAGTGTTATCAGAGATAGCAGGCAATACTACAATTTTAACTGTATCAGATTCTGTGCACAGTGATGATGTAACAATCCTGCTGTACCATGTTGTCTGGTTAAGAGACCCCGGTTGATAAAAGTTCGCCGTTGCCAGGGGGATTTGATGGTATACAACATTATCAGTTGAATAGTACCATGTATATGAATAGGTTCCGGTGCCACCACCAACGCCTGAGCCGGTAATCATTCCGCAAACATCGCCAGTACAAATGGTATCGTGTCCGGCAGCATCAAGGGCTATTGAATAATTTGTTATTGCGGGTATAATGGTAATAAACACACTCCCACTAAGAGAGCTGCATGCTGAGGAGAATACAATACGTCTGTAGTAGGTCGCATTATATAATGGTTCCCCGCTGTAATTCATTAAGGTTGCCCCACTGATATTATCCCAGTCTGTGCCGTTTAGACTCTTCTGCCACTGATAAGAATAAGTACCACTACCTGCTCCGCCTGAAGGGAGTGTCCCTTCCAGTGCAGCAATTGCATCACCCTCACATATCGTCTGTGATGAGGAGATAACATTATTGGTTATCTCAGGGAGGCTAACCAGAGCCACAGTATTGGAGATACTTGTACAACAGTCATGTAATCCGGAGGAGACTCTCCTGGAATAATAATATGTTCCTGGCACGTCAATCTGTGGATCATAACCAACATTTGAGTTATCACCTGAGGCATCCTCCCAGTTTGTACCATCAGTTGACACCCTCCACTGATAAGTATAATATCCATCGCCGCCAACAGGTGTTGTCCCCTCAAGATCAGCAAAGCTCATTCCCTGGCAAATAATCTGTTCTGATGAGATAGTATTATTTGTAACAAGAGGAAGAACATCTACAGTCACTGCAGCGCTAACATCTGTACAGGCACCTGATGTTACAGTACGCTTATAGTATTTGGTTTCAGTGAGCGTGGATGGGTCATATGTAGAGTTTGTTGCACCTATCTCGCTCCAGTTTATATTATCATTGCTTTGTGACCATGAGAAAGAGTAGATACTGTTGCTGCCACCAGAGAGGGTTTCAAGCGATACCAGGGGAAGTGGATCCTGGTTAAAGCACAGGATTGTATCATTACCGATTGTATTGCCGCTAATTTTCGGATGTACAATGATTTGTACCGGCTGGCTAATATCCGTAAGGCTGTTACTATCAGTTATAACTCTGCGGAACCATACTGTGGCCGACTCTGTTGCTGTGGGAGAATAGTCTGGTTGAGTCCCGGAAGTGTTTGTCCAGAGGGTATTATCATAAGATTTTTGCCATCTGTACTGGTACGGAGGTGTCCCTCCGAAAGGAATAGTACCTGTTAGAGTAGGAGGTATCATCGCCTCACATATTGAGTCTGTATCATTCTTGGTAATATCAGAATAAACAGCATTATAAAGAAATCCTCTCAAAGGGAGTACGAGTCCTGTTGTATTCCTTCCTGTCTCGCCGTCATTGCCGGATGGGGTAGTATTTCTTAATCCGCCTGCTCCTCCTTCCACAGAGACTGTTCCCGCGAATAGATCACGGGTCCAGACAAGTCCACCACCACCACCACCACCGGAGCATCCGGCAGAGGTATTGACAGTGTTTCCTCCATGACCGCCATCAGCCATTAAGACCGGATATGTAGAAAATATTTTCGCATCAATAATAACGGAGCCGCCACCGCCACCACCGCCGGCACCGGCAGAAAGGAGTGTATTTGAGACTCCGGGGTCTCCTATAGCAGAAATAATCTGGTTGTTTCCAATTATTGTGTCAGCGAAGATGATAATAATACCGCCACCATTACCTCCTGCTGCAATATTTGGTGTTGATGGATATGTTGAAGCACCTCCGCCACCGCCCATGAATACATTTCCATCGATTAAACTACCTGCAATTGCCTTGCCATACAGACCTCCCGGGCCCATCAGTGGTGAACAGACCTGGTATTCAGGGTCGCCTGTTGCACCGGCGCCATAGCCTGATCCACCTCCGCCTCCCGATGAATATCCGTTACCGCCTCCACCACCGGTAAAAGAAGGTGCTTTTCCTTTAGCATAGACAGGATATACGTTGGTTGTTGAGTTACCAATTTTATTAGCCAAACCCTCCCCCTTGAAGCCAGAGTAGTTTGAGGTGGCATCATAGAAGTACTGTGTGTATATAGTACCGCCTGTAGAAGCACAGTTTCCCGAGCCCTGTGACACTGCGCCACCGCTGAAACCTTTGCCTGAAACATCGATTGAGGCATTTAATGTTAACCTGCGTTTTACTGAAAAGGCAAGTATGCCTCCTGTGCCATTTATCCGGTTCCATTGCTGGCAGGTCAACACAGAAGATACTACTGCGCTATTGTATGAAGGCACTGTAACCAGTTGCACAAAACCTTCAACATCCAATGACATGTCAATATTCTGCGTGAAGGTCACTATACCCGATCCCTGATCAACAGACTGTATGATAAAAAAACCATATTCACCGGGTGTACCCACATCGCCCTGATACTGACCAGGGTCTCCGGTCTCAAGCATAATAACACCACTCATCTGCATTAAAAGCACTGTATCAGCTTGCTGATAGAATGATGCATCAGCTACAGTAACACTATTGGTGCCTATCGCTGTAACCCGGCTATATTGGTTTATAACACCGGAAATATCTTGTTGGGAAAAAGATGGTATTGCCAGGGAGATAAAAAGCAAAATTAATCCCTGCAACAGATAATCAGGTTTA
>QKCK01000214.1 GCA_003245695.1 Bacteroidota bacterium
AAAAGATTCCCAAGTATAACAAAAGCAAGTAGAATATTAACCAAGCGATTTAATGTCATATAAGAAATCAAGTCAGCTAATAAAATGAAGTATGGGACCACAAAAATTGCTAATATCCCGGATGATATATTATAACTGTTTTTTAAACCTAGCCCTTTTTCAAAGACCTTATAGACTAAAGTGAACAGGTAAAACAAAGTAGATTTAAATAATGTGCTATGCGTCATTTTCTATCTTATTTTTAAAGCATTCACTGTTGTATCAATATTATTGAAATTGTATACATAAATTGTATCACTGTTCGCTTTTTTTACTAAGTAGCTTCGTAATTTTATTACATCGACTAAATCATTGCCATATTCATCACTATATGCATAAATACATTTTTTTGATGAATTTTCTATTGACAATCGCATCAAATCAGGACCAGGTCGTGTGACTTTACTATGATCTATATCATAAACATATCCCCAAAATTGATCCTCAATAGTGACATCGGGATATTCAGCCTTCAATTTTTCAAACCGTTCATTATCCCTCTTAGTAATATGGATGGAGTATATTCCTATTATTACAGAGGATATTAAGAAAAGCAAAATTTTTAATCGTGTTTCTTTTTTCATTTTTATCAAAATAGAGGTTTAACTTCTCCTACATTAAAACTTGGGAAAGCCCAGGGTCCTCCACCTAATCCAACTGAAATATTGGTTGTTAAAACTCGCTTTTTATCTTTCCCTACAGTGCCCGATGACCACGCCACACTAACCATACCAAAGGGATAGTATTCTGTGAACGGTGGGCCTGAAACCGGTGCTTTTTGTGAATTATGCATTGCATGTGACTTCCGGTAATAAATATAATGATTTTTCTGCTGCGTTCTCTGACTTTTATTCCGCACCTTCTGCGCAGATATAATTGGGAGGAGAGGTCCTTATCCTCTACGAGGAAAAAATGTCGTTGGACATGACATAGCTACGATAACGTATTTCCTACGGACAAAAAAGGGACCGATGCAAAATAGCACCGGCTATTACTTATTTCCAGCATAGTGATCGTATCCCATTTTTGCACCTAAGGTGCTTCATCTGATTAACCTTCGGCATCAGCCGGAGGAATGTAACCAAACCTAACTCCTCAGCCCTGAAGGGGCGCGATATGAATAACCACGGGTCAACAACACGGGGTAGCAGTTACACAAAATGGCACCTCAGCTCCGGAGGTGCTTATTATTAACACCACCGCTCCAGATGATATAATCAATGATGCTCGCAGAGCAACCAATTATTGTAGACTAATGCCCTCCACAAAACCATGATGGTCGTAGATCATCAGATTATTACCACCAACACGACATAATCGGATCATCTACGAAGATCCGGTGATGTGGCATTAAACATGTTTCTACAATAATTTGGCCATCTACGAAGGTCAGACGGGGATTAAATCAGTCCCGGGTGTTGGCAAGAGTTACATACAATACCACGGCCCTACCCCTTCCTGATACCCGGGGAAGGATTCTTTCAAAGAAGGGGAATATTTTTGCTATTTCAATCAGCACTCTTTCAGAATAATCCTTTCATCCTGCTTTTTCCTATCTTTGGATATGTTAAAGAAAATCTGATGCTATTGATAAAAGAGAAACCCGATGCAGGATACAGGCAATCAGTCAACAGGTAATAAAATATAACAACATAAAAGATTCTTTATGAAAATAACCAGTAAGATGAATAAATACGCCTCTCTCTTGCTCCTTCTGATTGTATTCATCACTGCTTCACAATGCAAAAGGCAGGCAAAAACCGACAATGAGTCAGCAAGTTATAAAGGCACTTACAGGGACTCTACAGCTAATACTGACCGCAGGGTAGCCGATCTGTTGTCAAGGATGACAACTGAAGAAAAGATAGGCCAGTTATTATGCCTCTTTGGCTGGGAGATGTACACACGTACTGACACCTCAGTCACCATCAGCAAGGCGTATGAAGAGATGCTCAGGAGTACGGGGGCAGGCATGCTCTGGGGTACGCTGAGGGCTGACCCCTGGACAAAAAAGACACTCACCACAGGATTAAATCCATATATGTCAGCAGAGGCACTTAATGCCCTTCAGCGCTATGCTGTTGAAAACACCCGTTTAGGGATACCACTGCTCTTTGCTGAAGAGTGTGCTCATGGTCACATGGCCATAGGTACCACTGTTTTCCCCACCTCAATAGGACAGGGAAGCACCTGGGATCCGGAACTTATAGAAAAGATGGCCAGGGCAATAGCCGCCGAGGTTCGATCCCAGGGTGCACATATAGGTTATGGCCCCATACTCGACCTTGCACGAGAACCACGCTGGTCTCGCATGGAGGAGACATTCGGTGAAGACCCATACCTGATAAGCCGTATGGGAGTAGCTGTGGTGACAGGTTTACAGGGTGATGGTCTGAAAGACAAAGGCAGTGTCATCTCTACCCTGAAACACTTCTACGCTTATGGCATACCTGAAGGAGGACATAACGGAGGCATTGTAAGCATAGGCACCAGGGAACTTTTTCAAAACTGCATGTATCCGTTCCACCAAGCAGTAAAAGCAGGCGCTGTGTCAATAATGACATCATATAACTCTGTAAACGGCATACCCTGCACTGCCGACAACTACACGCTCAAAACAGTTGTACGTGACCGATGGGGTTTCGATGGCTTTTTTGTTGCCGATCTTGATGCAATAGGAGCACTCGTTACAAGCCACCGCGTGGCTGAGACAACATCCGACGCAGCAGCGATGTCATTAAATGCAGGCGTTGATGTCGATCTTGGTGGTAATAGCTTTATTACATTGAAAGAGGCTCTGGAGAAAGGAACCATAAGTATGTCAGATATAGATATTGCTGTTAAGAGAGTCTTAAAGAAAAAGTTCGAGATGGGCCTCTTTGAAAATCCATATGTTGATGCGCTGCAGGCTCAGAGGATAGGCAGAAGTGAAGAACACATAGACCTGGCAAGGCAGGTAGCCAGAGAATCAATAATACTCCTTAAGAACGAGAATGGTCTTTTGCCACTGAATAAAGATATCAGAAGCATAGCGGTAATAGGCCCCAACGCTGATAACATGTACAATCAGCTTGGTGATTATACTGCGCCTCAGGATGATAAGGCAATTGTCACAGTTCTTGAGGGGATAAAAAACAGTGTCGGAGAGGGGACAGCCGTTACATACGTTAAAGGGTGTGCTATCAGAGACACAACCACCAGTGAAATAGCCGAAGCTGTCAAAGCAGCAAAGAAGGCTGATGTGGCTGTAGTTGTACTCGGCGGTTCGAGTGCAAGAGATTTCAAGACCGACTATGCCAATACCGGTGCAGCAACCATACCCGGTAAGAACAGCACTGCCGTATTAAGTGACATGGAATGTGGTGAAGGATATGACCGGGCTGATCTTGCTGTCATGGGTCACCAGGTTAAACTGCTTGACGCCTTGTTGAGAACCGGAACACCCATAGTGGTTGTACTGATAGAAGGCAGACCCCTGAACCTCAGAGGACTTGAACAGAAGGCACAAAACATGATTCTTGCCTGGTACCCTGGGCAGGAAGGAGGAAACGCCATAGCTGATGTTCTCTTTGGTGATTATAATCCCGCTGGCAGACTACCGGTATCTGTACCGGCCTCTGTTGGTCAGCTGCCTGTATATTACAACAATATCAGCCCTGCCAGACACAACTATCTCGAGGCATCGTCAGCACCATTGTTCTGCTTTGGCCATGGTCTCAGTTATACCAGCTTCGGATACTCAGGATTAAACATAACAGCATCAGAGAACAAGGAAAGTATTAAGGTATCAGTATCATTTAGAGTAAAGAATACTGGTAACAGAGAGGGAGACGAAGTAGTACAGCTTTATATACGTGACAATGTATCATCAGTGGTCACAGAAGAGAAGAAGCTAAGACGGTTTCAACGCACCCATCTCTCACCGGGAGAAGAGAAAGCCATATCCTTTGAAATTGATAATGAAGATCTGTGCCTTTACGATGAACAAATGAACAGGATTGTGGAACCAGGCAGTTTCAATATAATGATCGGAGCATCGTCAGAAGACATAAGACTCAGCTCTGCTTTTGAGATAAAATCATTACACCGATCTGAAAAATAACCGACAGAATGAGAAAGATAATTCACATGTCAGACCTCCATATCGGGCATGAAAGATGTGGCGACAGTTTCAAAACCATTGTTGACCGCATCAGTTTCCTGTGCAAACCAGTCGACGACTATGTAATAGTTATCACCGGCGATCTTGTCGATGATGCAAATCACAGGAATTTTGTCGATGAGGCAGCAGAAGCCGTTGAAAGACTGGAAGAAAACGGATTCAGAGTACTATTGGTACCGGGAAATCATGACTACGGGACCGGGGTTGTCGCAAACGAGAAATTTGTTGAGATATTCAAACAACGCTTTTTCAAAACCGGCAATATACAATATCCCAAACTTGATATTATTGATGACATGGCCTTTATAGGTCTCGACTCATCAGCAGAGGAGTTGCACTGGCACGACCGGTTCATGTCAGAGGGTGAGCTGGGCAGGGAACAGCTTGACAGGCTTGCAAAGATCCTTGATGATCCTGAAATGGCATCAAAGAAAAAGATCGTTTATCTGCACCACCATCCTTTTGATTACAAGCTGGTGATGCAACTTAAAGACAGTGACAAGCTAAAGTCGGTGATAAGCAACAAGATTGATCTTATCCTCTTCGGGCACTATCATAACAGCGCCTCAGCGGTACTTAAAGAGCTTCATGGCACATGGGGTATCCCCCGCTGTTATAATGCCGGATCATCGACACATAAAAACAATGATCTGGGATACCAATGGGTGATTGACCTTTCTTTTGAGGAAAATGATAAAGATTATGATGCAAATCTGATCTGACTCCGGAACTAATTATTAACAACATGAAATCATTTTTTCTTTCCGGTAAATATGATAATGAAAAAGTAATAACTTTGGAATGATGTCATATATCATATATCTTCTTTTATGATTACAGCATTACATAATGGGAGAATTTTCACCGGCAGGGAGTTTATAACCGGCAATACTCTGTTGATTGAAGAAGGCAGGATAAAGGGTATTGCAAAGCCTGAGACAGTTGCACCAGAGGCAAAATCGGTTGACTGTAAAGGGGGTGTTATTGCACCTGGTTTTATTGATCTGCAGATAGCCGGTGGTGGTGGTTACCTCTTCTCAGACAATCCGACACCAGAGGCACTTGAGGCAATAACCGGAGCCATTGTCAAAAGTGGTACTACCTCTTTTCTCATAGCTATGCCGACTACCTCAGCAGAAATATACCGGAAGGCAATAAAGGCAATCAGAGAATACAACCATCCGGCTATACTGGGTTTACATCTTGAAGGTCCTTTCATAAGCAGGTTAAGGGCCGGAGCACATGCAAAAGAACACATCAGGGTACCCGGAGTAAATGAAATAAAAGAGTTATTAGCTGATGCCGGGGGAACGGTTAAAATGATGACTGTTGCACCGGAGGTCTGTACAAATGATGTTATTAAGATTTTAAAAGACTATGGAGTCATAGTGGCGGCAGGGCATAGTAATGCCACATTTGATGAGGCTGTACAGGGATTCAGAAACGGAATAAGTACCGTTACCCATCTCTTCAATGCAATGTCACCATTAAATCATCGTGATCCGGGCCTTCCCGGGGCATCATATATGACTCCCGGTGTCTGTGCCAGCATAATTGCCGATGGCATACATGTAAATTATAATATGGTGGCTATCAGCAAGATGATCATGAAGGAGAGGCTCTATCTTGTCTCTGATGCAGTTGAGGAATGCAGTAACGGGCCTTATCTGCATGTCAGACAGCCTGACAGGTTTACTCTTCCTGACGGCACACTGTCAGGGTCGGCTCTTACAATGATGCAGGCTGTAAAAAACTGCATAAACAATGTAATGATACCTGTTGATGAGGCACTGAAAATGGCATCGTTATACCCGGCACAGGTAATGAACATGATAGAGAGAGGGCAAATAACAGAGGGTAGTAAAGCAGACATTACAATTTTTGATAGCGATTTTAATATCACAGGAGTATTCCTTGACGGTAAACAGATTTTATAACAGAATAGTAATATGGCTGTATTAGGTATTGACCTTGGTGGCACAAAAATGGCATTGGCCACATTCACTGATGATGGCGAGAAAATTTCCGTTAATGTAAAACCTCTTGGCAATGGCCAGGGAAAAGAGGTTGGTATGATGGTTACAACAGGTATTGAAACTTTTCTGAGTAGCTCTTTGCAGGAGGGCAACATGATAGATTCGATAGGTATATCAATACCAGGTATATACAGGCATAAAAGGGGAACGGTATGGGCTCCTAACATACCCGGCTGGGATGATTATCCTCTTCTTGAGGAGGTAAAGGCTGTAGCAGGTGATATTCCGGTTACCATTGACAGTGACAGGGCCTGCTATATTCTTGGTGAGTACTGGAAGGGAAATGCACGCGGGTGCCAGGATGCCATTTTTATGGCAGTAGGGACAGGGATAGGCGCCGGGATACTGGTAGATGGCAGAGTATTGCGCGGATCGAACGACATAGCAGGTGCTACCGGGTGGATGGCTCTTGACAGGCCTTTCAGAAAAGAGTATGTCAGTTGTGGTTGTTATGAACACCATGCCTCAGGGGAAGGTATTGCAAAGGTAGCAAGGGAGTATCTTGCAGCCGACAAATCATATTCAGGCATGTTAGGTAATAAACCTTCAGAGATGGTTACCTCACATGATGTCTTTGCAGCTTTTAAGCAGGGTGATACGATAGCAAAAAAAGTTATAGAAGAGGCGATAGTGTTCTGGGGGATGGCAATAGCAAATTATGTGAGCCTCTTTAATCCGCAGAAGATAATACTTGGCGGGGGCGTTTTCGGGCCGGCAGTAAAGCTGATACCTCATATTACTGAGGAAGCAAAGAAGTGGGCACAGCCTATAAGCATCACGCAGGTGAGCATTGAGGCCTCGGGTCTGGGCACTGACGCAGGTGTATATGGGGCAGGGTATCTGGCATTAAAATCTAAACCTCAATAAACTCCGACATGTTTAACAGAAAACTGGTATTCTTTGCTGCCTGTATAGGCATGCTTCTTTTTGGAATAAGTCTTATTACTCTTGGGTCTATTGTCCCGGACATAAAAGCAAAGATAGGCATTGATGATGGCAGTGCCGGATCTCTCTTTGCCATCCTGCCATTTGGTATACTGGCCGGGTCTCTTCTTTTTGGTCCCATATGTGACAAATCGGGATACAAGATCCTTCTATCCATCTCAGCAATATTCATCTGTGGTGGTTTCCTTGCCCTCTCAACAGTATCGTCTCTTAATGTTCTCAGGCTTGTGATCTTCTTTTTTGGTGCCGGTGCCGGTGCAATCAACGGGGCTACCAATGCGATGGTCTCAGATCTAAGCACCACCGAAAAAGGGGCAAATCTGAGCCTTCTGGGCGTCTGTTTTACTATTGGTGCCCTGGGAATGCCTTTGGTATTGGGTCTTTTAAGGAATGTCATCAGCTTTGAGATGATAATGGTTGCCGTGGCTGTTCTTACAGCTGCCACAGCGATCTTTTATCTTCTCATAAAGTTCCCTCCGCCAAAGCACACTGAAGGAATCTCATTTAAAGAGACCAGGGCTTTGTTGAGTGACTCTCTCCTCCTCCTCATTTCTTTTTTCCTGTTTTTCCAGAGCAGCTTTGAGTCGCTTATCAATAACTGGACAACCACATATCTCATCTCAGAGCTGGGTATTGAGCAGAGCAAAGCTTTGTTTGCCCTCTCGCTGAGTGTTATGGGTATGGCGGCAATGCGATTACTGATTGGCAGTGTATTCAGAAAAGTACAGCCTGAGAAGTTATTACTCTGGCTCTTTGGAATAACTTTCATTGCAATAACCACGTTGAAAATATCATCAGGATTTTATGGTGCTGCAGTGGGTCTCTTCCTTGCAGGGGCAGGGTTGGCAGCCGGCTTCCCCATAATGCTTGGATTTGTGGGCGACAGATTTGAAAAACTCTCCGCCACAGCCTTCAGTATTGCCTTTGCCATTGGCCTTACGGGTAATATACTCGTTAACTACATCATGGGACAGATAGCAAAATCAGCAGGCATAAGTAATCTTATCTTAGTTACAGCAATCGAATTTGTTGCCCTGGTATCAATAGGGTTACTGGTATTCAGAAAGAGAAGAGGTGACAAAAATGCAAATGTATAAACCAAATTATCATACAAGTTATAAACTTAAACATCAGACATTATGTTAGCAAAAGAATGGTTATCAAACACCAGGTCAATAATGACCAGGATTGAAGAGACTCAGATGGAAAATATCCGTAAAGCGGCGGAGGCGATGGCAGACACTATTGAGTGCGACAGATGGGTTCATACTTTCGGATGCGGGCATGCTACCATACCTGTTGAAGAGATGTATCCAAGGATTGGCGGTTTTGTCGGTTTCCACCCTATGGTTGAGTTACCACTTACCTTTTTTACGAGGATAACAGGGGAGATGGGTGTTCATCAGTTTGTCTTCCTGGAGAGAGTTGAAGGATACGGCGTTGAGATAATGAAAGGGTATAACTTTGATCAGCGCGATATAATGTGGCTCTTCTCACACTCAGGCATCAACAATGTAAACATTGACATAGCTCTTGAGGCCAAAAAGAGGGGTATGAAAGTCATTGTCTTTGGGTCTGCAGAAGAGGCTAAAGGAAAACAGACAAGGCATTCATGCGGAAAGACGATCTTTGACCTGGCTGATATTGTTGTAGACACCTGCACCCCGATAGAGGACGCTTCTGTGCCTCTGAAGAATCACCAGGATAAAATAGGTCCGGTATCAACAATGGCCTTTATCACCTGTGTGTGGATGACAATAACAACTGTCGCCGAAATATTGGCTGACAGGGGAGTAAAACTTTATATACACCCGTCACATAATGTTCCGGGAGACACCACTGCCAAGGTAAGACTTGAAGAAGCACTGGCTGAGTACAAAAAGAGAATTACAGGGGTATAACAAATATTAGCATGAAAAAGAGAGGATATCTGAAAATTCCGGATCATCCTCTCTTTCTGTTTTCGCCTGACATCAATCTGCCTTTATCCCGTTGAGGTACTCTTCCAGCATTGTATAACCTGAAGAAGCCAGAACATTCCTGTCATCGGGATTTCCTGGGTCAAGTCCCCTGCTTCTCTCCCACATATCAGGCATGCCATCGCCATCAGTGTCATCAGGTGCGGCAGAACTCTTCAGTTCCGGCCAGCCACCAACAGCAGAGGGATTATCAATAATACCTGTGTTATTACCGTATTTACCTCCATAACTGCATTTTCCGGAAAGGACCTCGCCTACTATCCGGGTGTCTGCCTGATCACGTTTCGGGAGAATTGCACCGGCGTTTTTCAGGACTAACATGTATGCCTTCTTTGCACTCTGTGTCTTTACCGGTGCAAAATCAAACGGCTGATATGCTCTTATACCTGCAGCAGTGGCAAAATCACCCTGAACACCACCGTTCCAGTTATCGCGTGAAACATCATTGCTGCCTTCAACAAAATTACCTTTAACATACCATTGGCCCAGTGAGTCAAAAGGCTCTGCAATACGTGACCGCACAGACTTTTTTGTTGCCGGGCCTGGTTTAAAGTAGTTATTTACCATATTCTGCTGACCCATCTCCCCTCCGTAACAACTGTTGAAACCCCAGTTAAATATTACGTTGTTTCTGAAATCCACTATCTCCTCACTGCGGCTCTCAGGATGGTAGCGTGCCCCACAGAAACGGGGGTTTCTGCTGGTATGATTTGTTATCAGATTATGATGAAAAGAGGCACCCATGCCACCCCAGATGCCACCGTAGCCATGCTCGCCCTTAGGATGACCGGCATCATAAAGACTTTCAGAGATAATACACCATTGCATTGTGAAATTCTCATTGTCATAAAATGAAGATGTTTCATCAACTGACCAGCTCATTGAACAATGATCAATGATAACATTCTTATGACGATGTCCTGAGAGAGCATCCTGAGATGCATCAGAGAGATACTGATTTCCACATCTGAACCTCAGATATCTTATTATGACATTATCGGCATCAACACTTACGCTATAGTTTTTCAGGCAGATACCATCGCCGGGAGCTGTCTGCCCTGCAATAGTAACGTCTCCTTTTGTGATGCTCAGCTCTCTCTTCAGCTCAATATTCCCTGATACGGCAAAGACAATTGTCCGTGGGCCTTTCTTATTGAGTGCCCATCGTAATGACCCCTCTGGTGGTTTGGTAACAGAATCTTCGAGGTTTGTAACCACGTAAACATCCCCTCCACGGCCTCCGGTAGTATACCGGCCAAAGCCTTCAGCACCCGGGAATGCCAATGGCTGAGCGTTTAGTGCCACAGGCAGAAAAAGTAATAATAGTAAAATCGTCTTCATTTATCTCATTTCCTGGTTTATGGATATTACTGACTGGTCAACCTCGTCTCCCGTAAACACTTTAATTTTTTCGACAGGGTTATAGGTTGTTATATTGATCTTTTTGCTCTTCTTACCTCTGACATCAATCATCGTACCAGGGTCACCTTCAACATCAAGGCCGCTTATATTCACTACGTTGGTATTTATGAACCTGAGTACCGGTCCCTTATCGACGGTGAGATTAAGCCCTTTGAAAGAGATGTCTGTAGCATCAACACATGATATACCCATCTGTGATATTATATTAATATTCTCAAATGATATATTCTCTATATTCAGTTCAGGCAGTCCCTGCAGGTAAATAGCCTGAAGAGCCCCACGGCAGGTCAAATTACGCATTGATATGTTCCGGAACTGTGGCGTCTCATCTGTCACCGGAGGAACAGTCCCGTCAGTTGCCTCTGTATATCTGCCTTTCGCCATCATCTCAGGAACAGACATACCTCCGTAATACATATTGAATGATATTGCCTGGGTAGGTATATTTATCATGTCTATATCTGAAAAGTAGATATTCTCTACTACCCCTCCTCTTCCACGGGTGGTTTTAAACCGAAGGCCCACGTCAGTGCCCATAAAAATACATCCTCGTACCGACATATTCCTTACCCCTCCTGACATCTCACTACCGATAGTAACCCCACCATGACCATGGTATACAATACAATCTCGTATAATCAGATTCTCAGTGGGTCTGCCTCTCCTTCTTCCGTCAGCATCCTTCCCTGATTTAATACATATAGCATCATCACCTACATCAAAGTTACTATCTGAGAGTATAGTATTAAAACATGATTCAATGTCAATGCCATCACCATTCTGTGAGTACCACGGATTCCTTACCGTGACATTTCTGATTATCAGGTCCTCACACATAAGAGGATGCAGGCACCATGCCGGTGAGTTCTGGAATACTGGTCCGTCAATGAGTACCGTTTTACAGTTTACCAGGCTTACCATCACCGGGCGAAGGAAGTCCCTGTATCTTTCAAACTCTTCCCTGCTGGTTAGCTCTCTTGGCACATTCATTTCACTTTGCGCCTGAGCCTCACGATATGATTCTGAAGGGAACCATTGAGACCCATCATCGCTGACAATACCACCTGACTTTACCAGATCATCCCATTGCGATTCTGTCAGCTTCTCTCTCTTTACTGGTCGCCATACATCACCATTGCCATCAAATATTCCTTTTCCTGTAAATGATATATTGACCAGATCCTTACCATAAACGGGCGAGAGACATCTGTATGTGTCATAGCCTTCAAAACTTGTCTCAATCAAGGGATAGAGATTCTTGTCAGGACTAAAAATCACCAGTGCTCCTTCTTCAATATGGATATTTATGTTACTCTTCATAATAATTGGCCCTGTCAGCCACATTCCGGGTGGAATGATAACTCTCCCTCCACCTTTCTGTGACACACTCTCTATTGCATCAATGAAGGCTTGTGTGTTAAGCGTTTTCCCGTCTCCGACAGCTCCAAAATCAGTAATCGTTACTGAGTACAAAGGTATTACAGGCTCCTCTATCACAGGCATGTTAAACTCCAGGTTATTGTATAGAGATACATCCTTCTGTACCTGTCTCTTTTTCCCCAGACATGATGTTAAAACTGATGCCAGGATAAAAACTGTAATATATAGGTGATATCTTTTCATTGTCAATTCTTATTTCAAGCTTAATTACTTACGTCTTTGTGGCTGGTCAGCTAAGGATAACTCCTGCCCTTTCATACTTTTAAACACCAGAGCTGCCATTGCATATGCCCCTGCGGGCTGAAAATGTGTATTATCCTTCAGCCCTTCAGGATATGCTTCATACACACATGAATCGATGTTCATAAAAAAGGTGTGTGTTGAATACTCCTGCCCTTTGCTGCTGAAGAAATCCATACTCATCTCTCCCAGGTCTATCAGACACACTTCCAATTCTTTTGCAACTTGCCGCATTGCCTCAGGGTAATCACCGTGAGTATTCTTCAGTCTTCCCTCCTCCCAGGGGTAGTTTCGTGCAACCGGTGTTATAAGAATAGGCACTGCTCCTTTCTGACGTGACTGATTCACGTATAGCCTCAGGAACTCTTTATATCCTGTTACAGAGGTATATCGCTCTCCTTTGGCTACCGAAGCATCATTATGGCCGAACTGTATCAGTACCAGATCGCCCGGTTTCAACAGATTGTATATCTCCGACCAGCGACCTTCCTCAAAAAATGATCTCGTACTCCTCCCTCCTTTAGCCCTGTCGTCAACAAGCACACTGTCTTTCTTAATTAGTCCCCTTATCTGTTTAAGAGAATCAGATGCCATAAAGGACTGAAAGACCTGACCCCATCCTGTCATTGGATAACGTTTTGACATATAGTCATCTTCAAGCGAATAGTCAGCAACAGTCGAATCGCCGATAAGCCATACTTTTGTTATCTTCTTATCACTCTCTCCTGATTGGGAATTCATACATCCTGATATAATGACAGTCATCACTATTGAAAAAAGGATTCTGATTGTTTTTGTCACTCTGTATTTCATGTGCTTTATTGTTTTGTTGACTGCCATATCCTGATATCTCTGTTTATCACAGGCAGATCAGGACGCATAGATTTAACATCACTCAGATCGAAGTATTTCAATACTCCGGGAATAACATAAGAATACCAGTCTTTTTCCGTTGGTTGTTCAAGAATTTCAATGTAGGATTCGATTGTTGAATATGATTCCAAAGCCATTATCCGTTTATCAAGAGCTGCAGCAAAGTATGCTGAAGGAGCTGCAGCGCCACCTGCAATTATCTTCACACATTTTTCACCTGTTATGCCCTCAGGGCACATAAACTCTACAAGTGCAAGAATATCCTCTGTCCGCTGCCCGGGAAGAGGTCGCCCGTTATGAATTGACAGCATGGCATTATTATATTCCCTGTTATAATATTTAGGGTCATTATCCTCACTCTTTTCAGCCATCTCTCCCATACCTCTCAGGTCAGCTACAATAACCGGCATGCCACCATTCAGATAAGGAGCGATAAGAGAATCGCACAATGCTATCCTGCTCTTATTCTCCGGATCGATCCAAATAATTGCGGTATCCGAAATATGCTGTGTCATTGGAGTATAAATGATACATGGAAGTGGTACTTCCCCATCACGTCGTATGATAATTTTTTTCAGTGAGTATCCATCCCTCTGTATCTCATTCTTATACTCTACATATAACTTTGAGGTTTTAGCATCTATGGCAAGCAGCTCTTTTATTTTTTTCTGTTTCTCAGCTAAAGTTGATACTTCAGCGAAGGTCTCTCTTGCTGTCTGCAGCTCCAGTGCTTCCGACAGGCTGTAATCCTGTAGCCTGATCTCTCCGCTGAAAGTACTGTTCACCTGTCCTGTTACAGTGCTGTTCAATTGATCTTCGCCGGGAAGAGGATAACTGATATCATCAATTTCACCAATATCATTGCATAACCATTGTCTGAACCATTTTACTGCAGCCACTCTTTTTGGAGATGATATACCATGCCCGTCATCAAAGGTAAAAAGAGCCACCCTGTCAGGTGCGTTTAACATCTCATAAACCTTTCTCAGCTCATCATATACTGCCACAGTTCCGGTATAGTCAACAAAATCATATCTCCCGGCCAGTATCAGTATTGGTTTAGGTGCGAACATTATAAGATAGTCACTTATCTCCAGCCTGTTGGCACCTTCGCCGGCAAGATGCTGACATCCGTCATTTGCTCCGGTGAGTTCAAAGTTACGTTCCCGCTGTGCGACAAAGCTGCATGGAGCTGCAACCTTTATCCTGTTGTCGCCGGCTATAAAATATGTTGTCTGGGTACCTCCACCTGAGTTACCAAGGCATCCTATCCGTGAAGTATCTACCTCTGGCCGTGAAACCAGATAGTCAAGAGCCCTCTTGTTATCTGACAGCTCCCATGCCACTACGCTGTTTCCCACCAGTGAAGCACCCGCATTAAGAATAGTATGTTCGGTTGTGCTGCCCCTTAGTATACGTTGTCCTTTCTGATCGGTAAACTGAACCCTCTCTCCCTGAGAGATGGGGTCAACAACAAGAACCACAAAGCCATTGACAGCAAAAAGCACTGCTGTTTGAACATATGACTCCGTGGCTTTTGAAGTCATCTCATGTCCGCTGAACATAAGCACCGCGGGGTGAGGCCCCGGCAAATCCGGAAGGTATAAGTCGGCCGTTACATGATGTAAGGGCTTTGACTCAAAAATGACAGTCTCAACTGCATAACCCTCAAAAATGCTATGTTTTGTAACTACTGCATTAAGAGGCTGGTCGGAAAAGTTGCAGTCAAGCAATGACAGGTATCTCTCCCTGCACTCAGACTGGTATTCCAACAGCTTTGTCTCCGACACAAGTGCCTCATCAAGGTATTCTCTCCTGATATCATATTGCTTATGCATATCCTGCAGAAGATAGTTTCTGAGAGTGCTTTCTGATTTCCAGTCCAGAACCCTGTAATCATACTGCCCGTATAAACCAGGATAAAAACAAAAAAGAAGGAGTGATATGTATCCTGTAAGTCTCAATATTTAACAAATTTTTTTGTTAGTGCCATTTTATTCACATCATGTATTTTTGCAATATATGTCCCGCTCTTAAGATTATGAAGTGGAAGATTTAAGCTGTTGCCTTTCACTTTCACACAGGAGATGAGTGCGCCGGAGAGTGAATATATCATGACTGTGTCAAGATCAGAGGAATGATTAACTATAAGTTCACCCGTAACATTGTTAAACCATACTTCAGTAACCATATCACATGAGGGCACAGGTATGATTGTTGTCATTACACCATCTTTGTTCTGATTCTCTGTTATTGATTCAACAAGTTGATTGATATATACTTCTATATTTGGATAGATCCCTTCGACAGTTGTCAGCTGTGCGTCATCAGGGTCAAGATAATTCAGGCTGTTTGCTGTCTCCCAGTAATCAGGCATACCATCATTGTCAGTATCATCAGGTGCCGGAGAGGAGTTGAGCAGAGGCCAGCCTCCCACAGCCGCCTGTGTGTCAATTATGCCGTTTATACTTCCGTTACCCCCATCCATATAAGTTGCATTTCCATTGGTAACCTCACTCACTATCCTGGTGTCGACGACATCTCTTACCAGGCTGGCACCTGCATATGCCAATACCTTTGCGTAGGCATCAACGGCTGTATGTGTGGTAATGCCGTATGAAGGGAGTGGTTCGGATAATCTCATTGCGTTCTTCTCTTCTTCAGCCACCTCGCCATATTTTGAATTAAACTGATTATAGACACCATAGGTCCAGTTATCATTCGTTGCCCTGGCAGAGGCTGACATGTAGTTTCCTTCGATATAGAATTTACCCCATATGTTGTACAGTTGAGATGTCTCTGTAAGTATCTTGTCGATAGAGATGATACGTTCAATTTTTGTTGTTGCCGGCCCGGGTTTATAATAGCAGTTGACGATGTTTGCATTCATTGCCTCACCACCGTAGCAGCTGTTACCCTGCCAGTTGTATATAACGTTATTTCTCAGGTCTACCAGGTCAGAGAGAGCAAAGGGGTCATCTGCCACCTCTCCCAGTCTGGGGTTACGGCTATCGTGATGTGCCAGCAGGTTATGATGAAATGAAGCGCCTCTGCCACCCCAGATGCCGCCATAGCCATGAGAACCCTTATCATGTACTGAGTTACGCAGGCTCTCGGAGATAATACACCACTGCAGAGTGAACATCTCATTCTCATAGAACGACACACATTCATCTACAGACCAGCTCATTGAGCAGTGGTCTATTATTATGTTTTTGTGAAACCTCCCGCCAAGAGCATCTGCCTCCTGTAATGATTCATCACCCAGCCTGAAACGGATAAAACGTATTATGACATTGTCTGCCTCAACAGTAACAGGATAATCCCTGATACAGATCCCGTCGCCCGGAGCTGTCTGCCCTGCTATAGTCAGATCTCCGTTCTTTATCTCCAGATCCGAATTCAGCTGTATTGTACCCGAAACCTTAAAAAGGATTATCCTGGGGCCAGTCTGATTGATAGCATACCTGAGTGATCCCTCTGATGAGTTATCCTCAATAGTTGTTACATAGTACACTCTGCCGCCTCTGCCGCCTGTTGTCATCTTGCCATATCCCTCAGCGCCGGGAAAAGCCCGAATGCCTTCTTCGGGGTCAGGTTCTGTTGTCCCTCCGGTAACTGTTATCGTACCTGTTCCCTCATAATATTCAGGGTTTGTAGAGGCAGAGTAAACACCATCAGCCACTTTGGTTCCATTGAGAGTATAGCCTGTGAGGGAAAGATCTGTATTCAACACCGCCCTTGCATCAGTACCAAGACTCATTGTCAGAGTAGTACCCACTGCATTGGGATTGCTGAAAATCACCCTGTTTGAATACCCTACCTCAATCTTCCCTGAGCCAAAGGCATGATCGCTCTGACCATCAATATATGTTACATATCCCTGCACATCAGGATATTTGGTACTGTATTGTGTCAGTGACCATGTTCCTGCGAAAGAGCTGTTATCGCCAGCCAGTATCACAGTTGCATTATTGACAACACCTTTGCCGTTATTCAGAGCAGTAACCTTATATGGTCCGGTGAAAGAGCCCCCCAGGGTCATAGTGCTTCCTGTCGTTGAGCTGCTCTCCATAATAAGCTTCATGTCTCCCTCAAGAGAAACAGGTATGTTCAACGAAAAACCGGTGCCGCTTGTATTATAATAGAATGATGTGGCGCCGCCCATGAAAAATGTTCCTGATGACTCATGATTTCCCCGTATTCGGAGATAGCCCGGTGATGACATATGAACGTCAGCTTCATATAGTGTAGCTGTTGTCTCCATGGTAATGGAGCAGTTGACATCTTCTCCTGCCAGAGGCATCAATGCCGGTGAGTAGTTGCCGGGCACATCCCACAGACCGCTGATGGCACCATTGAATGTGAACACCTCAGGACGACCGACAATAATACTGCCAGCTCCGCTAATAAGACCTGGGTTTGTTGTCGAAGTGTATTCACCAACAGGTTGCATTACTCCATCAATATAAAAGCTGCTTGTAGAGATGGTGGCATCCATTATCAGAGAAGCACCGGCAGCGACTGTGAGTTTTGAATCAGGGAAAAAGGCATTGGCATCAGTGATTCTGAGAGACGATCCATCCATAAGTTCAATATCGCCCTTACCGAGTGCATTAGCTACCCTGCCTTCAACAGTTCCACCACTGACAATCAGTTTACCTGAGAAGTTACTGTTATTTCCATTTAATGACAGGATACCGTCGTTAAGCTTTATCACCTCGTCTATTCCGTTTATAGAAGCATTAAGAGTCAGGGTTCCCGTTACAAAGAACCTAAGGGTATCTTTTGTCGCTATTTTACCGTCGAATGACACATCCGTTGAGGAGATAAATCTTGCTGTGCCGGCAGAGATATAGGTAGCCGTACTATTCCCGGAAATCTGCAGTGCAGCATTGCTTTTCATAATCAGGTCAGCGACAAATGATCCGCCATCAGCCATAATAGTATCAGCTGACAACACACTGGCTTGTTCGCCCGATGCTGGTATGGCAGACGGATCCCAGTTATTTGCGATAAGCCATCCGTGCGACGAGCCGTTTCCGGTCCAGGTATATGACTGCACCAGGGGCGCCTCAGCAGAGGGGTCCCATCCATCAGTACCTCCAAGAACCTTCTGGACGGTATAATCTGCTGCTTCGGTGTCAGTGAGTGCTCTGAGCCCTGCCCAGTCGGCGCGGCCGCTCATGTCGGCTCCCTCGCCTGTGTTGCTGTACTCATACAGATGCAGGTCGGTGCTTGTAGCAGCATATGTCATGTTCCAGGTGTCACCCCATCCTTCAGGGTGTATCATCGCTGTCATGTCGCAATAGAGCCATGCGACTTTAGGATATTCGTGCCATGGTCTTCCAAATCTCACCAGTTCACCGTCGTCGCCACTACGGGGGCTGCCGGTGGCATAGGTGAGGATACAACTGCTGAAGACAAAGCCATACTGTTGTCCGAGAGGTGTTGCAGGTGCAGTAATCCATCCTCCACCCCAGCTGCGTATCTCGCACGACTGAAAGAAGGCAATGGCTGCCCCGTAAATATAGTCTGTACGCCCTACTATAAGACAACCATCAAAATAACATCTTTTGCCTGCACTCCACAGGTACATTGTATCCTGATAGCTCCTGAGGTCACAGTTGACAAAGACAACCCTGTCGGCCTGAACTGTTATTGCCTGTGCCTGGCCAACAGGACCCGCAGTGTTTTGTATAGTAAGGTTCTCTGCCCTGAAGTCATCACCCTGTATTGTGAGAGTGGCAGAGGTAATAAGTAGTTCTGCAGGCCATAGCGCAGCATCGGCAGCCGGACAACGACCGCTGTATCCGTCTGTACAGTCATATAGATGATAGCTTATAATTGTCTCCTCCCTGCTCTCTCCTACCAGTGAGATTTTCTTTTTATCGGAGGGAATAATAAGCTTTTCGGTGTTGTATAATCCCCGTTTAATGAATATTATTATCACCCTGTCACTGTTTGAAGGTGCGGCATTAATGGCTGCCTGTATCGATGTGAAATCGCCGGTGCCATCAGCAGCAACAGTTATGTCAGGTTCTGCTGAAGCCATGCCGGCAAATGTGCTGACAGGAATAAACAACAACATCAAAAACTGAAGAACGCATTTATAAACCTCCCTTCTTCCCATAACCATATACTTATAGCGTTAAACAACTTCAAATTGTTATGGTATCATCCTTCAGGCCGGCAGAAATACTGCCGGCCTTCAGAGATGATCAATGTTAACCTTGTTTCACAGAATGCATTATGGTCTCCACCTCGGATCACCTGCATTATCCTTCCCTGCAAAAGATGAATCGAGGAAATGGAAGTCGCGTGTCGTCTCCGGATCAACCCAAAGTGCTGTTGATGCACCCGAATATGCTGTCATGTAACTCTTGATAGGATATGTGGTACCGTCATTAAAATCACTGGTATAGTAAGAACCCGTGAAAGAGAGTACCATTGTATTAGGTCTGATGCCATTTGCAACCAAAGAAGTATTTCCGAAAACACAGTTGTTAATAGCAATGGTGCCAGTGCTGGTAGTGTTATTCATATCGATGATATACCTTCCTGATGAAGCATCCTGTGCCAGCTGATTGAAGGTACAGTCAGAGATAGTTATACCATCACAGGCAATACCGCTTGAGTATGTAATGATTGCTCCCCTGGTGTAATAGATGGTAGAGTTGGTGATGTCAATCTTATATATTGTAGATGCGGCATTACTTGAGTTTATGACTCCGTAGTTTGATCCGAAGGCATAATCATATAATATGCAATCATTAATAGTTATAGCGTTGACAACCTGTGTTGCGGTACCACGCAGACGAA
The DNA here is from genome assembly GCA_003245695.1 of Bacteroidota bacterium. GTDB lineage: Bacteria > Bacteroidota > Bacteroidia > Bacteroidales > VadinHA17 > SR-FBR-E99. The sequence continues at coordinate 19,959 of QKCK01000214.1, forward strand.
TAAGATGACGGTCAAAGTCTCTCATTACACATCCTTCATACTTAATTTCACCAATTGTGCAGGGCAAAGCCACATCCTGGTCAAACATACCTCTGAGTCTGGGATTGGCGTTATTATTGTCAGGATATCCGCATATCTCAATGTTTTCGAACACCAGCGAATCAGAAGCAGTAAGGGCAGCATCAATGTTAAACATATGATATGTAGCAGCATCCAGAACTGTATACATCAGCGGCAGGTCAGTGTCATAGAGGCCTCTGATCTTAATGCTCTTTGTAAGATTTATAGGACCGGTGAAGCTGTATGATGTTCCATTGGTAAGTATCAGCACTCCGCCTGCAGGCAGCGCAGTTATTGCAGTTGCCAGGTCTTCACCGGCGCCAAGGAGGAGATCACCTTCTATTACGAGGTTTATCTTTCCCCGTGAGAAAGTCCCGTTCATCAGTCTGATCTCATAGCCTCCGTTGGGAACATCAGATAAAGTCTTCTCCCCGGCAGCAATTTCGCCTGCTGTAAGTGTATAGGAAGTCTGGTTGGTACCCTCTACAAAGAGAAGAGCGGTGGCAGTGACACCAGGTTCCCAATGTATTATGCATTGGTTGAGGCCTGTCATATAACTTTCGTAACCCGAGAATTTATTTTCAGGCCATGTACGAAAAATCACTGTCGCCCATTTTGATTCATCCACTCCTTCGAGTGAGCTGACTGCTTTAACCCTGGATGAGAACTCCGTATCACCGGCAGGCATAACATAGTCAAAGCTCTGTGTTGTCTCCTCTGATGCTTCCAGTTCAGCAGAATAAATCAGGGATGCTTCTGCAAAGTCAGACCCCTCGTACAATTCAAGCACGTAATGATCTATGTTCTTTGCTGTAGTCCATGATACTGTAACAGTTGTAACCTTTGTCACAACAGCTGACAGGTCAAGGGGGGTGAAGGCTCTGTCAAAGGTAAGTTCCTCGACAACCGGGTCAATATCTTCCTTACATGCAGTAAAGGAGAGCATTGCAAATAACCCTATAAATAATCCAATATTTATAAATCTCTTTTTCATAAGTAACAATTTAGAATTGTTAGTAGCCATAATCATTTTTCAGCATCCCGTTGCTGGCATCAATAAACACCTGCCAAATTGGCCAGAATTGATACAGGTCGGGGTCGTTTGTATAGAGAGTCCCTATTTTAGCAGCATCCAGTTTATCCGGGCTTACGTACTCTGAATTATATGTGTATTCTGCCGTCATATCTGCAGTCTCGCCCCTGTTCAACCCATATATCTCAAGTGATTCGCCGTCGGAGGCATAGCGGTAATATATCGTTGAGGGGACATCAGAATAATCGCCTGTCATGTTACTCAGGTCAGCCATTTTGGTCTTTGCCTCTTCCATTTTTTCACCGAGCAGATTCCAGCGTATCAGTGCCTGTTTGCGTACCAGTTCACCACAGAATTCGAAAGCGTGTTCATTTACAATAGCATCAAACATCTGTGTTTTGCTGGTGATGGCAGCCAGATAATTGTCAACCTTTGCCGTCCAGTCATCAGAGTTGAATGCTCTCTGGCGGATCTGTTTCAGATATTTCTTTGCCTCAGGCAGGTTATCCTGTTCATTATATATCTCGGCAGCCATGAGCAATACCTCTGCATAGCGGATATAAACAAAATTCAGTCCGTCATCATTTGTAGACTCTACTCGTCTGTTCATCCATTCATAACGAAGTTTCCCGTAATACCATGTATTGACAGTAGGAGAAGAGCCTGTGCCTTCATTAAGTACCTGTTTTGAAACACTGTTTACTGCCGTACCCCAGAAATAAGGCACGCAAGTCACATCGCGTCTTGTATCCTTTACATCATAATCATAGAATAGTGTTGGTACGGGGCCGAATACTCCGCCCTGACCCTGACCTGTATACTGGTCGGAGCTTCTGTGTCTTACTGCATAGGTATATGCAACGCGTCCACGGCCGGCAGCAAAAGGTATCTCCCATAGTGATTCGTATCCTGCCGGATCAAGCACATCATTGGCATCCTCACACACCTTCCTCCATAGACCTTCAAAAGTAGGTTCGAGCTGTGCGGCGCCGGATTTTTCGATAATATCAAGACAATCCTGCAAAGCAATTGGATAAAGGACATCAACAGCCAGCTCAGGGTCAGTGCTCCTTCTTATGCCATCAGGATACTGAGAATAGCCTGCAGCAGCCATACAGAGGCGTGCACGTAAAGCTTTCACAAATGATTTGGTTATATCCTCGGTGGTGGTGGTACGAGAGTTTTCATTAGGCCATCCAACAAGATCAGCAGCCTCACCAAGATCAGCAATAACCTGTTTATAAATTTCATCACGGCTTGACTTAGCCAGATACATAGTCTCTGAAGAGATAGGTTCAAAACGGGCTACAACATCACCCCAGGCTCTGAGCAGGTCAGCATAGTAAACTGATCTCAGGGTCAGCGCTTCTCCCAACAACTGACCCATCTCGGTCCCAGGCTCGGGATTACCATAGGTCCGGAGACCCCTGATACAAATATTGGCCCTCTCAATACCCGTATACATCATCGCCCAGGCATTGTTTGTTGAATTCATATCAGTGTTATTGGCAAAATTCACATACCGGGAGAGATCCCCTCTGGCACTTGATGAAGTAGAGTTCATCCACTCTATATCAGTATTTGAACCATAGTGTGTGAGGAAACGTCCCCTGTAAGAGTTTGTCTGGCCGAATGGCTCATATATCCCATCTAAAGCCAGGGCAGCCATAGCCGGATTTGAAAAGATCACTGACTCATCCATCGTCGACTTGGATGAAACGTCAAGAAAGTCTTCGCATGATACCAGAAAACATGCAAAAACCAGAGTGAGTATATATAATATTTTTTTCATGTTAATCTATTTATGCAGATTAGAAAGTAAGGTTAAGACCAAACAATATCTGTCTGCTCTTTGGATATGCTGAATAATCTACTCCCGGAGTAAGTGGTGTGTTTCTCCTTGATGAAACTTCAGGATCAAATCCCGAATAGTTTGTCAGACAGAAAACGTTATAGGCTGAAACATATAACCTCATATTCTGAACATATGCCTTCTTCACAATCTCTTTGGGAATGGTATATCCAAGTGAGATAGTGTTAAGACGGAGATATGAGCCATCCTCTACTGCCCAGTCGGTTAAAATACGACGTGACATAAAAGGTGACCACATAGTGGTGTTTTTATTCATTGTTGCAAGTGTAGCCGGGTCATTAACCAGCTCACCGGTTGCCTCATCAAGATTAGTCCATCGTTTACCATCAGTCATAACGTCAATCATATTGTAGAATGGATATCTTGCTGTGGTATACTGGATTTTATTTGCATTGTATATATCATTGCCGAGACTCCAGCTGAAGACAGCCGAGAGATCAAAACCATGATATCGGGCATTAATGTTAAAACCACCTGTGTGAACCGGGTTTGCATTTCCAATGACAGTACAATCTGAAGAAGTTATATATCCGTCATCAGAGGTTGAATTCGGATCATCATATATCTCTTTCAGTTTCATACTTCCAGGTCTGATTGTTCCGACAATTTTTGATGCATCAGCAACACCTGCTTTCAACACCCAGGTATCTGAAGCTTCATCATAGCTGTCAAAATCAGAGACCTCATACCTGCCATCACTCAGATAACCATACATCTGACCAACAGATCCACCCTTTGCTATGCGGTAATCCCCGATAATCTCGGTAGAAGCCCAACTGGTTGAGACGCCAAAGTCATCCATAGTACCTATTGATACAATCTTGTTTTTGTTGAAGCCGATATTGAATCCCACATTAATGGCAAAGTCCTTTTTATCAATAATAACAGCGTTAATAGCAATTTCTAAACCCCTGTTCTCTGTCTCTCCCATGTTTCTGTACTGACTGTTATATCCTGTACCTGATGTGATAAACTCAATAAGCAGGTCTTTTGTGGTATTGTAATACATCTCAAAACTACCTGAGAGACGGTCTTTGAAAAGACCAAAGTCAAGACCTACGTTACGTGTATATGTTGTCTCCCATTTAAGATCAGGATTTGCCATCCTTGTTGCCGGTGACCAGTAGGTTGAGACCCCATTGATCCATGAGGTACTGCCTGAGGTAAATATCTGTGCAATCTGGTTTGAAGGTATATTATTATTACCTGCAGTACCATAGCTCACTCTCAGTTTAAGATTGTTGATAGTTGAAGAGATCCCCTTCATAAAGTCTTCTTCTGATATTCTCCATGCCAGAGCAGCCGAAGGGAAATAGCCCCATTGGTTTCCTTTCATGAATTTGCTGGAGCCGTCTGCACGGAAGGTGCCCGTCAAAAGATACTTTCCTTTATAATCATAATTAATACGGCCAAAGAATGAGAGCATCTTATTGTCCGGATCATAAGTATCAGTATACCTGTTGGAGAAACCAAGAGATGTTAATCTGTATGCCTCTTTTGCAGTGAAGAACATCGGGAATCCCCATACCTGATTAAATAAGGTATTTGATTCGGTAACAATTACCTCCTGACCAACCAACAGTTTCAGTGAGTGGTCGGTGTTGCCAAGGAGCCCTTTCAGATCGTAAGTAAGGGTGTTTGTATTTCTCAGACTCCTGCTCTTATCTTCATTTGACTCCAGAGCCGGGGCTTTCTGATATGTTGAAGTAGGTGTATTATCAACATAGTATGTAGTAAGGCCATAATAGCGGTCGTCATTATCGATGTAATAATCGAGACCTGCTTCAGTTCTGAATCTGAGGTTTTTTACTATCTCCCATGAGAAGCTTGCTCCCATGTTGAATCTCTTCCGTAGCTGTCTGCGGTCATTGTCACGTACATTATAGAATGGATATACCAGCTGAGTGGAGACCTCCTCATCTTCAAAGTCACCAATTGATGTAAATGGTATTGGGAAATATACCATTGCGTTGTTCAAACGGGCATCGGACGGTGTTGCGTTACTCTGGTCAGTGCCACCGGCACCAAATATCTGTGTGTCAGAGTAGCGCATTGAAAATGCAAGTTCAACCTTCTCATTTGGATTGTGATTCAGTTTCAGAGAGAAGTTATCACGCTTATATGATGAGTTAAGCATTATCTCATCAGTCCTGAGTCCTGCATAACTGAATGCATATCTCAGCTTTTCAGAACCGCCTGTTATGCTCAGGTCGTGGTTCAGTGTTGTACCAACATATCCGAATATCTGATCATACCAGTTTGTGCTTGGCTGGTTATCAAACAGGTCAATATCCTGATATTTACCAAAGATTTTCTCATAACGTTCCAGGTTTTCACTCAGTAACGCATACTCGTACTGCCATTTGACATAGTCGGCAACACCGAGCGTATTAAGATGATTCGCTGCTTTTTTAAAACCGTAGTATGCATTGTAAGTTACCTTTGTCACTCCCTTCTCACCGCTTTTGGTGGTAATGATTATTACACCGTTAGCACCTCTGGCACCATAAATAGCAGTTGAAGAAGCATCCTTCAGTACGTCTATTGACTGTATCTCTGAGGAAGGGATATCAGTAATACTGTTAACCGGGAAGCCATCTACAATATATAAAGGAGCATTATCCTGTGTTATTGAACCACCACCACGGACACGGATCATAACCTCCGCATCTGGAGAGCCTTCAGTTGTCACAACCTGTACCCCGGCCATCTTACCGGTAAGAGCCTCGGCTGCTGTTGAGACCGGTACCTGGGCCAGATCCTGACCTTTAACAGAAGATACAGAACCGGTAATATCTTTTCTTGATACTGTTCCGTATCCAATCACCACCACTTCATCAAGCAGACTACTTGAGGGATGGATTGAGGCATCAACGGTAGTGCGACCCTCAACAGGTACTTCGAGCGGCTCGTATCCCACATATGAAAAGATAAGAACAGCATCAGGAGGACAGTCAGGCATTGTATAAATGCCATCAATATCTGTTACTACCCCCCGTATTGTACCTTTAATGATAACATTCAGGCCAATCATCGTTTCCCCTGTCTGAGAATCAGTAACCTTACCTTTCACTGTTATATTCTGTGAAAAGCCCGGCAATGATACCATGAACAGGGCAAATATCAGCAATACCCTCAGACAGGGATTACCCCGCCCGGGTACCTTTTTAATTTTATTGGTTAGTTTACACATAGATTAATAGATTTGGGTTAGTTTTTCATTTATTATTCATGTTTTGTTGGTTTTTATCTTCTGCTTTGATTAAAGAACTAACAGCACCAAGGCTATTATAGAACAAACAAGCCCAAGAAAGAGGAGAACAATAAACCAATTCAACCTCTTTATATCATCCTTTCCGTGTTTCATTGTATGCAAATCACTTCAGGCAAGATAGTGCTAAGAGAAAAGAAGAGGTCTGATTTTCTTCCCAAAGATGGGGGTCTGATTTCCCCTCAGAGGGAAATAAATCTCAAAATACAGGGCTGTTTTTCTCAAAACAAATAACAAAACATGCAGAAAAACAATCTTATTTAACTGTTATCATGATACTTAGGGCAGGACAATCACCAAAGTCAGTTTTGTCCTCCTCCGCTACTATAATGCGATGTATATTCAGAAGCACTCATACCATATTCACGGTGAAAGCATTTTCTGAAATGAGAGAGGTCTTTAAACCCTACTGCAAATGCTATTTCAGTTATGGTCAACTTTTTCTCAAGGAGTAACTGTGTAGCTCTCTTAAGCCTTATACTTCTCACAAATTCCTTCACTGTCATATTTGTAAGAGCACTGAACTTTCTGTAAAGCTGCATCCTGCTTACTCCCGCCTCTATTGCAAAACTTTCTATATCAAAGTCCGGATTGGCAATGTTTTTTTCTACAACCTCCATCGCCTTTTGCAGAAAACGTTCATCAGGTGATGAAACTGAAACATCTGAGGGCCTGAGGATAAGCTCCCTTGTATATTTCTCTTTCAGAGCTGCCCGTACTGACAGCATATTTTCAATCTTTGTCTGTAAAATAGAGATATCAAACGGCTTGGTGACATAATCATCTGCTCCGCAGGAGAGACCCTCTATCTCATGTTCTTTTGAGTGCAGGGCAGTAAGAAGCAGTACCGGAATATGCGAGGTTCGTTCATCTTTTTTAACCCGCTTACAGAACTCATACCCATCAACATCAGGCATAAGTATGTCGCTTATGATAACATCCGGTATAATTTTAATAGCCAGATCCCATCCCTCTTTTCCGTTCTTGGCTTCAAAAATTGAGTAAACATTATCAAAATGACTCCTGATAAAATACCTCACATCAGGATTATCCTCTACAATGAGCATTATACGGGCATCAGGTTTTTCATTAATCGATTCTGTATCTATCTTCAGTGAGGAATCAGGATTTGAACCATCATCACAGCCCAGAGAACTCTCAGGCAAACCTGCTTCTGATTCAGTCTCAAAGGGAAGACGTACTGTGAACTTTGATCCTTTTTCGGGTTTGCTTATTACATATATAGTGCCTTTATGCAACTTCACAAGCTCCTTAACCAGGGAAAGGCCAATTCCTGTTCCGGAACTCTCATTTTTAGGATCAATTCTGAAAAATCGTGTAAAGACCCTCTCAATATTGCTTTGAGATATTCCCCTTCCATTATCCTTTACTGATATCTCAATAAACTGTCTCTCAGGCACATTACTCAGGGTATCCTCTTCCTCATTCGAAAAAACAAGGGATATATGAACAGAAACAGTCCCTCCTTCATCAGTGTATTTGATAGCATTGGAGATAAGGTTATTAACTATAGTTTCAACCTTATCAGTGTCAAAAAGTGCCACTATCTTCTTTTTAAGAGAGTTAAACTTCAGGGTTATCTGTTTCTCCCTGGCATACTCATCAAAAGACTGGACGACATTTGAAACCAGGCTTACCATATCGCCTGTGGAAAGCTCGAGTTTCAGGTTACCGGTTTCAAGCTTTCTGAAATCAAGAAGCTGGTTTATAAGTCGGTCAAGCTGTTTTGTATTCCGGTAAACCATTGACAGATGTGATTTCACCTCATCGTCAGGGATCTTATTAGAAATGAGTTTTTCAAGAGGCCCCAGGATCAGTGTCAGAGGTGTCCTTATTTCATGTGAGATATTAGTAAAAAGCCTGAGTTTAAGCATATCAAGTTCATGGAGGTGCCTGGCCTTGGTTCTTTCAGCAACAAGCTCATTCTTAATCATCTCCCTGTTTATAATGAATCGGATAAGTGCAAAAAAGATAGCCGCTACTATAAGAATTATAATCAGCTTAAACCACCATGTCTTCCAGAATGGGGGAAGGATCGTTATCTTCAGTTGCAGCTCGTCATTCGTTGAAGTGTTTCCCGGCAATATCATTTTTACTCTAAGGACATAGTCTCCGGGATTTAGGTTGGTGTATGTGGCACTGCGTGATGTCCCCGGTTCATTCCACTCCTTGTCAAAACCATCGAGATAATATAAATAAAGTATACTGGCACTGTTTATAAAATCAAGGGCAGCAAACTGAAGTGTTATTACATTCTGGTCATATCTCAGAATGAGCTGGTAAGATTCTGAGATGCTCTTAACAAGTACTGCATCCTTGCCATCAGTGATAGGCACAGGCTTATTAAACAAACGGAGTTCAGTGAAGACAAGCGGGACATCGGATTCTTCAGAAATAATTTCATCCGGATCGAAGATATTAAAGCCTGATATACCTCCAAATATAAGCTCTCCCGACCTGGCTTTATATGCAGCTCCATAAGTAAACTGGTCATTTCGCAACCCGTCATTACTTGTGAAGTTTCTGAACTGGTCTGTTGACGGATTATATTTTGACAGACCCCGTGAAGTGCTTATCCAGAGATTCTTTTTGTTATCCTCAAGGATACTTAGTGCCTGGTTGTTTGCAAGTCCTTCACGCTCTGTCAGGTATCGCCTTGCGCCCTGGGTTTTTGAATAGAGAGCTATGCCCCTGTCAATTGTCGCAATCCAGTATCGCTTCTCTGAGTCTTCCAGAAACCAACGTGAGTGTTCATCAAAGCGTGTAATATTCTCTGTATCCAGATCGTAAATAACAACATCATCTATTGTCCCCATCCAGAGGTTATTCTCCGAATCAATTTCTATCCAGTTGACCTGTTTATCCTGTGAGAGCTGAGGGTAATGTCTGAAAACACCTGTTTCCGGATCAAGTCTGTCAAGACCTGCAGAAGTGCCAACCCATATACCACCATCGCCATCACGCTTAATGGCCCAAACCCTGTTGTCAGATAAAGTGGAAGGATCATCAGGTGAATGTTTATAATGAGTAAATCTTCCCGTCTTCATGTTAAGAACATCTATTCCTCCCCAGAAGGTCCCTATCCAGAGATTGCCTTCTCCATCATCAAGAAATGCCTTGACACAATCCTGTGAGATGGAGCTTACTTTATCATCACTGGCGGTCATATATTCAAACGTACCGGTCTCCTGATTGTAAATGTTAATTCCTCCATCCTCTGTCCCAATCCATATCCTGTCGCGGTTGTCCATCCAGAATGTGTAGATAATGCTGCTGTTAAGAAAGTGATTATCATTTGGCAGGGCGCTGAAGTTACGAAATACCTGTTTGCTCTTTGCCAGCAGGTTTAAGCCTCCACGCGTTCCTATCCATGTCTCACCTCTGGCGTCATGAAAAATGTCAAGGACTGAGTTATTTGCAAGACTGTGATTATCCCTGTCATCGTGTCTGAAGAAACCCTTTACTCCCTTGCTCTTTGAATAGATATATAGTCCACCCCTGGTACCAATCCAATAATCACCGAGGATACCTTTTGAGATTGCCCTGATGGTTTCTGTCCTATCATAATAGGGTCCCAGGTCGACTGATTCAGCCTTCCTCGTCTCAGGGTCAATAATAATCAATCCATTGGAGTAGGTCCCAATCCACAACCTACCGTCATCATCCTTTAATATTTCAAATACCTCACGCGATTGTTGCTTTTTCAGAGGCAATGCTATCTCCTCCATGCTGTCTTCATCAGGATCATATAGAAAGAGACCCTGGGTGGTACCTATCCAAAGGTGACCTGAATCATCGAATTTTAAGATACGGATAAAACTACCTGTAAAACCTGTCACTTCAGCTCCGGAGGGGTTTACTTTTCTGAGATGACCCTCAGCGTCAATAATTAACAGGTTGCGGTCAGTCCCCAGATAAAGATTTCCCTTGTCATCCTCAGCTATAGTATTAACCGAAATCTCTTTGGATCTGAACTCAGGATGGTTTTTAAAAGGATGTCTGAAGCGTTCCTTCTCTCTGTCAAAAACATTAAGACCACCATTTTCTGTTCCTATCAGTAGGTTCCCCCGGCTGTCTTCAAAGATTACTCTGACAAGATTTCCTGACAAGCTCGTTGTATCATCAGCCACCGGGTAAAAATTAACAAACCTGTAGCCGTCAAAACGACTGAGACCCTGGCTTGTACCGAGCCAGATCCATCCTTTCCTGTCTTGTGAGATACACTGTATCTGATTATTGGGTAGACCATCAGCCTGTGTGAAGTAATCAAAACTAAGGGGATTGTTTCCGCCATCAGCAAAGACAGGTGATCCTGTGAAAGTGATGACAAAATATATCAGAATGATCACAAAAATTCTATAACAATATTCTCTTTTCATTTTTCAGCCTTTGCATGTGCTCCTGCCTGATTTTGATTACAGTCTGTATCAGGTAAAAGCATCTCTAAAAATAGTTTTTTTTACTTTATTTTCAAATACATATAAGTTTATACCGTATATAGGCCCCTTGTCTGCAGCAGATAGTTTTCTGGCGTATTATTGCTAACTTAGGAGCTTAAGCTGACAACTAACTCTGTTTCGGAAAATGAGTGAGGAAATCCTTAAAGCGCTGATGGAGCTTTTTGCCCTGATAGTAAAGCAGGATAAGGGTATGCTTACCGGTGAAAAGGAATATGTATATGCATTTCTTTCCAGGCAGCTTCCGGTAAAAAGCGTGGATAAATACATGCAGCTCTTTCTTGAAAACAGTTGTCAGGTAGAAATATCCGATAATGAAGTAGACGAGACAAAACCATCAGCAAGGGATTCCATAAGGATATTAAGTATCTGTAACACAATAAACCAAACCATTACACAGGAGCAGAAGGTTATTGTCCTTGCACGATGTTTTGAGCTGATCAACTCTGAAAAGCAATATACTCCTCAGAGAATGAATGTTATAACCACAATCTCTGAGGTATTCCGGATTCCGCCAGAGGAGTTCAATAATATCTGGCAGTTTGTCAGGGAAGAAGATAGAAATGGCTTTGAGAACAGGTCAATAAAGGTCTTCGCAACAGGCCACCAACTGATAAGAGGAGCCGAGAGGCAGGAGTCATTCATTGCTGTACTGAAGACAGATAGTGTAAGTCTGTTCTTTATCAGGTCATTCTCAGGTGGCAATACGCTGCTTAACAGTAACAGCATGAAGGATGGAAGAGTATATACCTTTGCCCCGGGTAGCCTGGTCGTTAGTCCTCCCGACACGGTATTCTATTTTAGTGATATTGTGTCCATGTTCAAGGAGGAGGAGTGTCTTAACAAACTGTCATTTGTTGCTGATCATATTGACTACTCATTCTCTGACGGCACGAAGGCAATAGCAGATTTCTCCTTCTTTGCTGATCAGGGAAAAACAGTGGGCATCCTTGGCACAAGCGGATCAGGGAAGACAACACTTATAAACCTTTTATGCGGAGTTTTAAAACCTGATTCAGGCGACGTAAGAATAAACGGTCATTCGATTTATTCTGATGACAAGGCTCTTGATGGCGTTATCGGGTATGTACCACAGGATGATCTTCTGATTGAGGAACTGACTGTATTTGAAAATCTTTACTATGCCACGGCTTTCTGCTATGGAGATAGAAGCCGTAGCGAGATTTCCGGGACCGTGGAGCAAATACTGCGGACCCTGGGACTGTATGATAAACGAGATCTGAAGGTTGGCTCTGTTCTTAACAAGGTTATCAGCGGAGGGCAGCGTAAAAGGCTCAACATAGCTCTTGAGCTGGTAAGGGAGCCTTCCGTTCTCTTCCTCGACGAGCCAACATCAGGACTCTCCTCGCGTGACTCAGAGAATGTGATGGGATTAATGCATGAACTTGCTCGCAGAGGAAAGTTGATTATCATTGTAGTACACCAACCCTCTTCAGACATCTTTAAAAGCTTTGATCAGGTCATCATCCTCGATCAGGAGGGAGAAATGGCATTCTCCGGCAATCCGATTGAATCCGTAATTCACTTTAAAACGCTTGATTCACAGGTAAACAGTGAGGCAGGAGAATGTCCGGCCTGCGGTACCGTCAATCCTGAGATAATATTTAATATCATTGAAAACAGGGTGATTGATGAGTATGGGAATTATACTGACAAGAGGAGAATTTCGCCTCATGAATGGTCAGAAGCCTTCAGAAACAGATATCCTTTTTCAGAACCGGAAGAAGAAAGTACAACACCATACTCTACTCTCAGACGTCCAACAGTTATAGAACAACTTTTAATCTACCTGAGTCGTGATATAAAGAGCAAACTTGCCAACAGGCAATATATGCTTCTTACTTTCCTTGAGGCTCCGCTATTGGGTCTTATTCTCTCATACATAATAAGATATATTGCAGAGCCCTCCTCTTCAAGATATATTTTCAGTGAAAATGAGAATATCCCTGTTTACATATTCATGTCTATTATTGTCGCTCTTTTTCTTGGACTTACCATAAGTGCTGAAGAGATTTTCCGTGACAGGAAAATCCTGCTTCGGGAGCGATTTCTGAATCTGAACAGAGGCTCGTATCTCTTTTCAAAGGTTTTGGTTCTTGTAATGATATCAGCCATTCAATCGTTTCTTTTTCTCGCAGTAGCGAACCCAATTCTTGGCATCAGAGGTCTGTTCGGATCATACTGGATAACACTCTTTGTCACAAGCCTCTGCGCTAACATGATAGGGTTGAATATCTCATCAGCACTTAACTCTGTAGTAACTATTTACATTGTCATTCCCCTATTGATGATACCAATGATGGTTCTTAGCGGAGCAATGTTCCCTTTTGACAAACTGAACAGAACCATTGGAAACATCGATAAGGTACCTGTCATTGCTGAATTAATCCCAACAAGGTGGACATATGAAGCTTTGCTGGTTAGACAGGCAACAGGAAATGAATATGACAGAAAGATTTATACATTAAAAAAGGAGATCAGTGTTTGCGACTTCAATACTGTTTACAGGATTCCCCGGCTGATTGATGCGGTTGATAAATGCTTGTCTGAAAGCATTTCTGATAGCCTGAAAGCAGACGACAATCAATTAAAGCTCATCAGGAATGAGATTCTCTGGATGACTTCGGTAAATCTATCCGGCCCCTTTCCTGCTACTGACTCACTGGCTAAAGAGCTTTTCACTCCCGAACTGGGTGTAAGGGTCAGACGCTTCCTTGACAAGACCAGAGAGAGACTTACTGAAAAGGGTAATATTGCAGACAACACCCTCGACCGATACATATATGATAACCGTGAGACTCTGATGTATTTTTATGAAAGATATCATAATGAAAAGCTTGAGGAGATTGTAAGAAAGGTTTATGAGAAGAATAAAATTCTGGAATATGACAACAGACTTGTCCAGAATATTGATCCCATTTATCAGGATCCATCACCGTCAGGTCTGTTAGGATTCAGGTGTCACTTTATTTCACCCGTAAAAAATATCTTCGGAAAGAAAATTGATACATTTGTTTTCAACAATCTGCTGGTACTTTTTTCAGTATTTATATTATACATTTTACTTCATTATCAGGCACTTCAGAAAATAATTAATTTCTTTGAAAAAGAAAGGATTCAAAAGAGATGAAATTTGATAGTATTAAGCATTTTTTTTACATTTGCGTATTAACACCCAACCTGATGACAGGAAAAATTGCCAGGCTTGCATTATTGTTTCTGCTTATATCTGTTTGCTCATGTAAGGTGAACAACAGAAAGCAGGCTGAATTATTATTCCCGGTAATTGATTCTGCCACAATAGCTGAATCAGAAAAGCTAAGTAAGGAAGCGATTGCAGACATAGTACAGAATGTTGCATCACCTGTTGAGATCGCAGCGATGCTACAATCATTGTCTGTTCCATTTTCAGCTGATTATCTTGGTTCAACGAAGGGTGTGGAACAGTTAAGCACCAATTTTCAGAAAGCCACTATGCTGGGGATATATGGTGCTGATCTTGGCTATCTCAATATTTATGAAAAAACAGGTAATTCTATTGAGGTAGTGTCATCCATCAAACAACTGGCAGATGGATTACGTGTCGGGCAGTTCTTTGATTACGAGACTATCAAACGGTTATCGCTGAACAAGACAGATATTGATTCATTACTATATCTTTCTGTTAGTTCTTATAACAAAATTGATGAGTATCTGAGAACAAATGACAGAGGCTCACTCTCAGCCCTTATGATCTCCGGGGTGTGGCTTGAAGGACAATACATAGCCACACAGGTTGTCACCAGTTTCCCGGAAAAGAAGTTAAAGGACAGGATTGGGGAGCAGAAGATAATACTAAATGATCTGCTGATGTTACTGAGGCCATATAAAGGCACATCACCGGAATACAGTAACTTGTATGCGTTGATGGAACAGATGAGCAATCTTTATCGTGATGTAAAGGTTACATACAGGATTGCAGAACCGCAGACATTAGAGAAAGATGACAGACTGGTACTCATACAGAAAGAGGAGAGTGTTGTAGAAATGAGCGATGATGAGCTCAGAAAGATTGTTGGATTAACGATGGAAATAAGAAATAAACTAATCTCGGGAGAATAATATGAAGTGTAGGATTTTAATACTTGTGTTGGCCCTAGTTGCTCTTCCCCTGACGAGCAAAGGCCAGGCTGCAACTGATGAGCTTGTCAGCAAATGCGCCCTAACAGCTGGTGATAACACAGCTTATCTTAAAGACTTCAGGGTACAACTACCGAAGGCAACAGCTGATGCTGCCGCACCTGTCTATAAGGCAAACATGTACCTTATGAAAAACATGAAGTACAGGTTTTCACTTTGTAACTCTGCCGAATTCAAGGGTGAACTGATTGTTACGATATATGACGCAGACAAAGAGCTGATATCCTCATTCAATAAGAGTACAGGGAAGCAATACAGCTCAATTGATTTTTTCTGCAACAAGACAGGCCTTTACACTCTGTGGTTTGCATTCAGTAATGGAGAGCAGGGATCAGGTGTAAGTGTTGTCTCCATGATTAAGTAACTGATTTATTGCCAGATTCTGGCAATGATAATCATTACTATCAGTAGGGAAAACATTATTTCAGGGATCAGAAGTTTACGGGCGAATACGTAATAGTTTGATATTACAAATGCTGAAGGTATAGCTGCTATTGCCATTATCTCAACAGAAGCAGAGGGAACGGCAAAATAGACGGCGACAGAGATAGCCAGTAACCAGAGTATCATAAAAAAGGTCTTCCGCGATTTCACTTTTTTTGTTGGCATGTCTGTCATCACTGAATAAAGGCCTGCAATAAGGTTAAAAATCAGTATAACCATCAGTATCACAGCTGTCCGGCTCCAGACAAAAGCCGGGGCCTCCTCAAAGAGGTTGTTAATTATCAATACATTCAGGTCAATGATATCTCTGTTGGTAAGATACCATATAGCATACAGGAATGCATATGGCAACAGAGCTCCGGCAATTGCAATGGTTATCTCTCTCAGATCAGGAGACCGGAGTAGCAATAAACCAACAAATACCAGCAAGAGAAACCATATAGCATTCGCATAAAAAAGGCTTGCTGTTGAAATAAGCAGTGCCGCATCAAAAAAATTATATGCCACACCGCTTTGTCTGTACGATGCGACCATCCGCCATAAAGCCGCAAGAATCAGTATTGTTGCAGGCAGAGCAGCATTATAAACCATCGCTCCGGGAAAGATAGAATAAAGGAGAACAAACATTATTCCCGGGAAAAAAGTCCTGTGATTAATAAAGAATTCTGAAATATTGAACCTGATAAGAAGCATTGCTATCAGTATCATAAGTATAAAAGAGACGATAACCTGTACTTTGTATGACTTTATCATAACTGACAAGACAATATTCCACAATGGCATTGCTTCAGTTACAGACGATGAGCTAACTGTTACAGGATTAAAATAGGCTGATGCCCAAAGGGCAGCACCTGCTAATAAGATCAGAATAAAGAGGCCGGTACCGGCACCCCTGAAAAGCCTGACAAACATTTTATTAATTATTTGAGATCAAAGCCAATGTCTCTCCTGAAGTATGCACCCTCGAAGTCAATCATGGCTGCTGATGCATAACTCTTTGCCAAAGCCTCCTCCTTACTCCCTCCCACTGATGTTATTGCAAGAACTCTTCCTCCTGATGTAACAACGTCACCCTCATGCTCATGCGTTCCTGCATGAAAAACCAGACTCTCTCTTACATTATTCAATCCTCTGATAACTTTACCCTTCTTATACTCATCAGGGTAACCTCCCGACACCATCATTACTGTAACAGCAGCTGACTCTTCAATTTCAAAATCCCTGGAATCAAGATCCCCTGCCGCCACTCCTGTGAAAAGATCCAGCAGATCACTCTTTATACGCGGCATTACAACCTCTGTCTCCGGATCTCCCATTCTGGCATTATATTCAATTACATAAGGCTCACCATTAACGTTCATTAATCCAAAGAAGATAAATCCTTTGTAACTTATATCCTCCTTCTTCAATCCTTCAATCGTAGGAATTATTATTCTCTCCTCGACCTTTGCCATAAACTCAGGTGTGGCAAAGGGCACTGGCGATACTGCACCCATTCCTCCGGTATTTTTTCCACTGTCACCTTCGCCTATCCGTTTATAGTCTTTTGCTTCAGGAAGTATCTTGTATGATATCCCATCTGTAAGAATAAAAACTGACAATTCAATGCCAGAGAGATATTCTTCAATGACAACCTTTTTTCCGGCATCACCAAACCTCCCTCCGAGCATTTCTCTCAATTCAATAAGAGCATCGCTCAACTCGTCTATTATCAAGACTCCCTTTCCCGCTGCCAGTCCATCTGCCTTGAGTACGTAGGGAGAATTAAGGCTCCTGAGAAATATTTCTGCTTCCTGAACCGACTCGCCGGTGAATGTCTTGTATCGCGCGGTGGGGATAGCATGTCTCACCATGAAATCCTTGGCAAAGTCCTTGCTGCCTTCCAACATAGCACCTTTTCTGCAGGGGCCGATAACCGGAATGGAGCAGAGTTCATCATCAGCTTCAAAGAAATCCCTGACACCTTTAACCAGTGGAGCCTCAGGGCCCACAATAACCATATCGGCATTAACCGAGACAGCACATTGCTTTACCAGGGTAAAATCCATCGGATCAATATCAATATTTGTTGCTAAAACAGATGTGCCGGCATTCCCCGGTGCAACAAAAATATTGATATTCTGATTGCTCTGGCTTAATTTCCAGGCCATAGCATGCTCTCTTCCTCCAGATCCAAGAATTAGTATATTCATATTTTCTTGTTAAACCCCATTCAAAAATAGTATTTCAAAATGAAACCCCCTATTAATGTGTAAAAATTTCATTCATGGTAAGAAATTCATAACCTGCATTCAGAGCATAATCCAGAAACCCGTCAAGCATTTGAGGTGCCCTGCTGCCCTGATTATCGTGAAGTACTATTATTGATCCGGGCCTTATGTTTCTCTTAAGTATAGAAAGGACCTTTTCCGGTGTCAGTCGCTGGTCGAAATCATAAGGCATAACATCCCAGAAAATCATTCTCGATGATCGCTCTATTATTTTATACTGCCTCATCCTGATCCTGCCGTAAGGAGGTCTGAAGAGATTACTGCAGGTAACCTCACGGCCGCGGAAAACACTGGCGCAGTATTTCCTGACAGGTGTGGTACGCCCGTCGGTATGGATATAACCATGATTACCTATTGAATGACCACTGGAGGCAATTCGTGCAAAAAGCCAGGGGTATTTACTTACCCTCTCACCGGTACAGAAGAATGTGGCACGAATATTCCACTTTTCCAGGATACCAAGTATTTCCGTGGTAGTTTCAGGGTCAGGGCCATCATCAAAGGTAAGCCAGAGCCTCTTCCCTGGCCCGGGAATCCTGAAGAGAGCATCAGGATAAAGAAACCTTGCCGGTAATGGCTGCCTGATTATCCGGATCATTTGCCTGGCCTCACACCATAATATTTATTAAGTTCATCGGCAGCATTGTTGGCTATATCCTTTAAATCAGTTTGAATCAGAAGAGTATATACCTCATATAATGCCTGCATAGATATTCCGCTATGATACTCCAGCCCAAAACGCCTCTTCTGGGTAAGGGTAGAGATAAAGCTTAGTTCACTTATTGCATTGTCTACAATTGCATTGAAGAGCTCTGTTGCTTTTTCGTTTTCTCCTATCAGAAGAAGACTCTCAGCCAGATCAAGTGAATGATAATCATATGGCATTTTATCAGGTGGCACAATAGAAAGGCCCTTCTCCGCCGCTGCCAGAGCCTTTTCCTTATCTCCCTTGGCTGCAAGGTCCTTTGCCAACCTGCCAAACTGACGCCGGAAGACGTTGTATATACGCCGGTTATTTTCATCAAGATAAACAGAAGGATCGGAAGCATTGCCCCATTTATACCTGTTCATCATATTATCATACATCGTCTCTGTATCAATCATTCCAACATCACCATTTGCCGGTTTGTCTATGGTAATCGGTGAAACCCTGTAAGCCATCCCTTCAAGAAGAAAATGCTTTTCCAGTCCTATATATGACGACGAGGGCACAGTGACAGCATAATAGAGGGGACGTTTCCATTCATTTCCGGCAATGACATCCATGATCAGCAGATCATTTTTCATTACCATATCGGTGGTAAGTGTCCATATCAGAGGTGATTCAATACGATCTGCAAAATACGGTTTGACAGCACCATTAGCTAACACCTCCGAAGAGTCAACGCTCACTACCAGTTTCATTGCCGGTATGAAATTGTAATAATCGCCATCACCTGAAAGGTCAACCATTGCCTTTTTATCATCTGAACCGGTGAACTCAAGAATCTTTTTTATATCATAAGGCTCTTTTACGATATCCTCAACAGGCAGCTGCGTGCGTTTTCCCTCAATATATTTGTTTACAGGCAATGTAAAGGGGAGAGGATCAGACTTAAAAGCCTTTTTACTCATTATTTCAATATAGAAACCACTCTGAAGGTAACTCAGATTAGCCACACGGATATCGGTGCGTATGCCCTCCACATCCTGTGCATACCACAGCGGGAATGAATCATTATCGCCATATGTAAGAAGTATGGCATTTGTATCACATGAGTTCAGATAGTTTGATGCAATGTCACGGGCAGAGTAACGGCCAGACCTGTCATGATCATCATAGTTTTTCAAAATGAGCAGAACCGGAGCAGCAATAAACAAAGCTATTGCCGGAATGATGGCGGTGATCAGCCTGCTCCCCGTCTTTTCTTTTAGAAAATCATATATCGCTGCCACAGCAATCCCTATCCAGATAGCGAAAGCATAGAATGAACCTGCATAGGCATAATCACGCTCACGTGGCTGATTTGGATACTGATTCAGATATATTATTATAGCAAATCCGGTCATGAGAAATAACAATGCCACCAGCCAAAAGCCCTTTCTATCACGCTTATAGTGCCAGAACAGGCCAAGAAGACCTGCAATAAGAGGCAGAAAGTAATATGTGTTATGAGCCCTGTTATCATGTAACACAGAAGGCATTGCTGCCTGATCCCCCAATCGTACATTATCAATAAAGGGGATGCCTGAGATCCAGTTTCCGTCCATAACATTACCATTACCCTGCTGGTCATTCTGACGTCCCACAAAATTCCACATGAAATATCTCAGGTACATATATCCGACCTGGTAGCGGAAAAAGTATCTCATATTTTCTGTAAATGAGGGAAGCTCAACCTGCTTGTCTCCCCCCCTGGTCTTGATTGTCATCTTTCTGCCACTGATCCCGCCCCAGTATTTATATTGTTCAATATGATTCGGATCAGTACTGTACATCCTCGGGAATAGGGTCATCAGATGCTTGTC
>QKCK01000205.1 GCA_003245695.1 Bacteroidota bacterium
GCTGCTCTCAGCATTTGTTTCCTTGAAAAACTCGTTTTTCATAGCAGCTGATGTTAATATCAGAGAAAAGGTGTCGTTAAGTTATTTAGAAACATTCATTTATCTTATTCTTTTTATAGCCGCACTGACAACGCTGGTGATCATCCTTATGCGGACTACCAGGTATCTTACCAAACTGAAGAAAGCCTTTGAAGAGCTGGAGGTTCAGAGAGAAGAGTTACAGATAAAGAACAAGGATCTCACCGATAGTCTTACATATGCCCGCAGGATACAAACGGCGCTGCTTCCCTCTGACGGTTTGATAAAGAAGCTGGTTCCTGATCATTTTATCTTTTACCGGCCGAAGCATATTGTCAGCGGAGACTTTTACTGGGTAAGTCAGATTGAAGACAGGTTATACCTGGCTGCAGCAGACTGTACAGGTCACGGCGTCCCCGGTGCTCTTATGTCAATGATAGGTCTTGAAATACTCCAGAAGATAATCAATGAATCAAAGATGGAGCATACTGACCATGTATTGGGGGCACTAAACAGGGAGCTTGAGCAGGCCTTTAATAAGGAGGATGATGGCAAGGCTGCGATAAAAGATGGTATTGAGATAAGCATGTGTATCATCAATACCCGGACTCGTGAGATGGAGTATTCAGGCGCTTTTCTGCCTGTTTATGTCATCAGGGATGAAAAACTCATTGAGATAAAGGGTGATAAGATAAATGTTGGACAGAACAGTGAAGGCGTCTTTTTTACCCGGTACACTCATATGCTTGACCCTAACGATATTCTCTACCTCTTTTCTGATGGTTATGCAGACCAGTTCGGAGGTCCGGAGAACAAAAAGTTCATGTACAGGAGACTGCGTCACCTTTTGGTTACAATAAGCAAGTTCCCTATGGATGATCAGCAGAGAATCCTTGAGGAGACAATCCTGGCCTGGATGTCAGAGACAGACCAGATTGATGATATGATGGTGATGGGTTTTAAACTATCCTGATCCTATATCAGAGCTTTAATCTTCCCAATTAATATTTCCGGATCAATAGGTTTACTGATGTAATCATCCATGCCAACGGCAAGACATTGTTCTTTGTCTCCAAGCATAGCGTTAGCTGTAATTGCTATTATTGGTGTATGCATATGTGTGCTTGATTCCAGACCTCTTATCTTTTCTGCAGCAACAAGACCGTTCATTACGGGCATCTGCACATCCATCAATATCAGGTCATATCTGGATGAACCAAACATTTCCAGGGCTTCTTTACCATTACGGGCCATCTCAAGCTTCCTGACCAGAGGTTGCAGCATCAGCTGTGTAATACGTTGATTGATAGGATTATCTTCAACCAGGAGAATACTCAGATCTTTTATCTCACGTTGAGTCTGTTCAGACCGGAGGCCTTTTATCAGACTGCTACCCATCTCTGCTTTTTTAACTTTTTCTGTTCTTTTCGAAAGCAGAGTGAAAACAAAGAATGAGTTGTCAGTTGTTGAAGACTCCTGCCAGTTACCTCCCGCAGATTGTATCAGCCTTGCAGACAGAGGGAAGGCTTGTTTACCCTCGCCGATAAATTCAACCGGGTGGTTGGTCATTAAAGTGAACTCAAGCAGCAGGTTACCATCTCTTTCGCCGGCTTCACGTGCCATTATCTTAATAGCAATCTTGCCTTCAGTAGTTGATACTGCAGTGCTGAGAAGATCAATAAGTATCTGTTTGATAATAATCGGATCTCCGGTAAGCTCAATCTCACCTTCACCCTTATCATCATAGATAATTAGGTATTGCTCATGCTTGGCATTCAGCTTAAAGAGATCTATGGTATCCTGTATTGAGGCTCCCAGTTTATATCTTATGTCGCCTCTCCTCTCAAAAGTTAAATTTCCTGCTGTCTCCATGGTAAGATCATTGACAACCTCTACCATTGTGTCAGTGGATGCGGCAAAAGTGTCTATCAGCTCAATCTGTTTCGCAGTGAGGTTTGTCTCTTTCAGCATCGCACTCAACATCACAAGATTATTCAGGGGTTCCCTTATTTTATGTGAGAAAGTATTTATTACCTCTTCCTGTTTCTCGGCAACAAAGGAAAGATCACTCATTGCCTTCCTGTTATCTTCTATTAAAGTACGAGTACGGGCTATTGTTACAAGAAGTGGTATCAGAGCAATAATTGAACTGATAAGAGGCACATAGGCTATCTCAATTATTAATGTTGCTATTGCGACAATGAGAAATAACGCAGATATACCTGCCGGAACTAGAATCCCTCTGCTTATACCACCCGTGAGAATGTCTGAATTACCCTTTGAACCCGATTTTGATTTCTTCGACATTTTCGGACTTTTATTGTATGTTTAACTTAAGTCAAATATACATGAAAAAAAATAAAGAAACGATTTGATACCTTAACCTTAGCAGTAAAAGATTAAATTTGTTCTGCGGTAAAGTATTTATGCATTACCAAAACGATTATGAAGAAGAGAAGTTACATATTCGCATCATTCCTGATAGTCATGCTACAAGCCGCAGTTGCACAACAATCTGGCGATTCTGTGAAGTATACTCCTGACTTTAAATTCAACGATGGCATCTATCTGAATTTTGAGATGGTAAAGTCAAACCACCCCATTCCCAAAGCCAAATTGCTGACATCAGTAGATTATAACGACAGGGATTTCTTTAACGTACTGCTTCAGGGAGAGTCGGTCTATTACTATGATGACATAGGAATGAGACAGGAGCTTGATAAAAGCCAGATATGGGGCTTTGCCCGCAATGGAGTACTTTACAGAAAGGTACAGAACAATTATAACAGGATAACATTCTTTGGCAGCATAATCCACTATGTGGCTGATGTCACATCTATTGATCAGAACTATTCAAACTATCCATACAATTACAGCCCTTACTACTCCCCTTATTACTCCCCATATTATTCGCCATACTACTCTCCTTATTACTCTCCTTACTCATATGGCTATCCTTATTCAAGATCTTCATCACATACAAATCTTTATCAGTTCATAATTGATTTTGAGACGGGAGATGAAAGAGAATACAACATACAGAGCCTTGAGGTGATATTGATGCGTGACCCGGAGTTATACGAGGAATTTGTTTCATTAAGAGGAAAAAACAAAAAGAAAATGATGTTTGTTTTTCTGAGGAAATACAATGAAAAACATCCGGTTTTTTTCCCGGTAAATAA
>QKCK01000267.1 GCA_003245695.1 Bacteroidota bacterium
CATCCAAAACCAGTTGAAGTATGCCGGGCCGCTAAAAAAATCTTCAAGATCCTTGTCTGATAGCCCCATTCCCTTGTATACTCTCTGCCATACTGAGTTTTGTCCTGTCACAGCCAGAGGCATATTTATTCCGTTGAGTGCCATCCAGTCTATCTCTTTCTGCCATCGTTCCCAGTCCCACCAGCTCATGCTGTAATTAAATGTGCAATAGTTCAGATAATATCTGTATCTGTATGGTGATTTCTTCACTATTTTGTTACTTATTGCAGGCAGATTATCGGGTAGATTCAGGTTTGTACCATTCCATGTAATTGAACAATGGGTTATGTTCTTCAGATAATAATTCAGTGCACTGGCAACTGAGACTCCGTTATTACCTCTCAGTACCAATTTGCCGTTTACTGTTTCAATTTCGAATATGTCTTTACCATCAGCCTTTTTGTCAATAAACTCAACAGATATCTGGTTGAAGTGGTCAGGTAATAATCGCTCTATCATTTCTTTAACGGCATAATCTTCAGAAGAAGGACTCTGAGCGTGTAGGTTAGTGCCGGAAATAAGAATAATCTGAATTAGTGAAAAGACAGTTACTTTAAAATAGTTCATTGAGGCATGTTATTATGTGAATTATCAAACTGTAATACAAGTGAAATGGCTTTTTCTACGGGATCATCGAAAGGAACAGCCGTACTTTGCCATTTTGTGCTGATCCATTCTTCTTCCCATTCACTTATGCTTCTGTTTCTCTGCGTTATATGCATCACAATGCGTGGCACATAGTAGTCTTTTATCAGGCCACTCCACAGACGGGCTGAGTAATCAGCCTGATATCCGCCCCATGTGGTTATTAATCTTTTTGCGTTAGCCTCATACACCATTTGTTCTTCCGGAGTGGTTCCCTGTTTTCTGGCATATTCAACCCAGTTTCTTAACTGGTAGGAGGGATGTGAGGCTAATAATTTGTCTACATCAAGCAATATTCCGACAGTAGTATTTAATTCCTTCCCGGCCATTGATCTGTTTCCCAATGAATCAGCTTTTAGCGCCAGAAGGTAATGTGAGTCAGCTTTTGTAGACAGGTATAGTGATGCTAATTCAATTGCATCATTTCGGTATAGTTCTGATTTTTTGAGATCGTTGGCACATGAGAGAAAGAGTACAACAGCCCTCATAAATGTATCGCTGGTGTCTATCCTGCTTTTACGTCTGTTGTCAGGGACAACAGTCTGCCACAGATAACGGGTGTAGGAATATAATGAGCTGTATGAAGATTTTCGCAACAGGCTCCATGCTTCCTTCATCTTTTCAGGATAACCTCCGTAACGTGCGATGCAATACCTTTCAAGCCATCTGTCAAGGTCAATCTCATCCTCCTGCCACCCCATATCATAGATCAGCTCATATATCACCTCGTTGTTCTCAATACCTTCAGGGGCTGAGCCGAAACCAACGAGGTTATTACGGTATGGTGAATGAAGGGCCAGGGCAGAGTAGGTGGCATACATACTGAGTTCACCTGTCTGCGCTGTCTTGCCCCCGAAGTTTGGAGTGTAACTGAAGATCCATTTCTTCCCATAAAAGCCCTCATGAGTCTTCCAGGTGAGATCAGTATGCCATATCCATTTTGGGTAGTCATTTGCAAGGTCAATAATTATCATTTTATCATCAGGAACATTCTTCAAAAGTGACATTAAAGCCTGCCTATCCCAGAATTTGTATTGATAACCAAAAGTCCAGCCCTGTGTTACCCAGATAGCATCATTATTTCCGGCTATTATTGATTTATATATCGATTCACCGTATTTCTCAAGCAGTCTGTTTTTTTCTTCAGCTGATTCTGCAGGCAATTCCATTTCGTTGAAACTATCAGACAGATATAGTTTGTTTTTCCCAAATTCTTTTTCCCATTCAGTTATAAAGCGTTTTCCTATTTCCAGGAACCAGGGTGAGTCAGGAGGAAGTACGAAAGCATTATTCTCTTTTGGGAAGCCGCCCCATGTCAGACTTTTTGCTGTTATTTCCGGATGTTTTTCCAGAAACGATTCCGGGACAAATCCGGCAAAGGCCGGAGCCACAGGTTCAAATCCCAGATAACGCATCCGTTCAATAATCTGATGCTGCAGTCTTACCTGTCCGGCATGCCAGTTGTCAGTAAGTGGGCCATCCCAGCCATTGAGGTTGCCCATACGATGCCAGGGCAGATGTGCTGGTCCGGTAAAGAACTCAACTATATCCTCCTTCCTAAGCCCCATGCTCAGCCATACCCTTTCGGCAATGGCTTCACTGGCTACAGTGGCAAGTGGCATGTTGATACCGTGTAAAGCCATCCAGTCAATCTCTCTTTCCCATCTCTCCCAATCCCAGTATGGAGTAGTATAACCATAGGTCACAACATTCAGGTAATATCTGTATCTGTATGGGGTTGTTGTTTTCTTATGCACATAATCAGGCCATTGCTCAGGTATTTTCATGTTCATTCCACCCCAGGTAATCATGCAGCCACAGGCCTCTTTCAGAAATGTATTGAATGCATAGCACAAAGCAACAGTGCTACTGCCGGAGATTGTAAGCTTACCGTTATCTGAGCAGATGCTGAATGTCTCTAGTCCATTATCAGGTGGAAGCTCTTCCAGACAGATGTCCCCAGCCCGTTCTCCGATAAGGCGTGCCATTACCTCTCTGGCAGGGCTAATGATATCCTTCTTCGCAGTATCATTCATTGAGGCAATGGCAAGTTGCGGCGCAATAAGTAAACAGAGCAACACCACTTTGTTGAATGGTATATTCTTCATATTAAAAACATTGAGTTAATATTGAATAAGAAATTGTAACGATCTTTTTTCTGATCATTCAAGTGAGAATACTACTGACAGCGGAAAAGAAATAAAAGAAAGTCACCGGTAATTGTTGTAATATCGGTGACTTTCATAATCATACCTGAGAGAATCTAAAGATTGCTAAAGTTTCGTCTGTACTTTAATATCAAGTATAAGTGCTTTATGGAACAGCTGTTTTGTCTCTTCTGCTCCGAGTTTATCACCTACACCTTCAACTGTCACCATACATGGTGTATCATCCTGCATCTGTAATATCTGCATTATCCCATAATATAGTTTTCCGCCTTTCTGGCTTTTCAGAATGATATAATCTCCGGCGCGGAAATTCTCAACCATTACACTGGTACCTGAAGTACCTGCATTGGTACGTCGGCGTGCGTAGTTTACTGATCCAAGGGTAGTGGGGTTATCTGTTACACCCAGAGTTGCATTGTCAAGTGTAGACTGTATTTTGCCAAGGAGATAGTAAGCTTTGAGCTTCTGTATCTCAGTTGAGGCTTCATCACCAAGGACAAGGAACAGTGAATCTACAAACTTATAACGCGCTTCGTTCCAGCTTGTTCCTATCCAGGAGCCTGCGATTATCTTAAAGCTTGTGGTGTCTATGTTCTCCTGGCGTATTGCTTTCCCACCTATCTCATACAGATCACACTGTCTGCCTGTAGTGCCTCCACCTAACTGTGTCTTCCACAGGTTTGAGAACATATACCCTCTCTGACTTCCAATAACTGCACAGTTAGCCGTATTCTGCAGTACATTCACAAAACAGAAACTGCCATTAAGACCTTCAACTGAACGTATTTCATCACCGGTGAGAACATGTTTTACCTCACCATTGACTTCAACCCCATGGATGGAGAAGAATGAAGGTATTGTAGCTGATGCTCCTGTATTTGGAGTGGTATATACCTCAGGATGATTCTCGGCATTCCATACTATCGAATCAGCCTTTAACACAACCTGGCCAAAGTATGCTGAACCTTTTGCATCGCCTTCAACTGAGAGCACTTCAATGTATGTTGTCTTTGAAGCTTCTCCAACATAAGCTTTGACTTCTATATGGGTTATCTCTTTGCTGTCAGTAAAGAATTCCATATTAAAATCGACAGTCATGCTTCCTGTCAAAGGATATTCCTGGATTTCTCCTTTTGCTTCATATGAACCATTTGTGAACTTGACTCCCGTGAAGGTGAGTTTGGTGATAGCCTTATCGGATTCTGCAGTTCCGGTTAT
Organism: Bacteroidota bacterium; assembly: GCA_003245695.1. Classification (GTDB taxonomy): domain Bacteria; phylum Bacteroidota; class Bacteroidia; order Bacteroidales; family VadinHA17; genus SR-FBR-E99. The sequence continues at coordinate 4,071 of QKCK01000267.1, forward strand.
TGAGGTAGGCTCTCCAAATGTAAGCTGGTCAATGGTGGAAACATCAAGGGTGAAATTTACATTCGCTTCATCTGAGTCATCCTTCTTACATGAACCTAGGTTAACGACAATAAGTAACAAAACCGTTAACAAAACAAGAGAATACTTTTTCATAATTTTGTTTTTTAGTTAGTATGTTGATTATCTGTTTTTAATGTTATTACTGAGCGGACGGGTATGTGGTCAGACAGTTTGCATTCCGGGTCACTTGTTGTGAATAACAGGCTAAACATGCCTGCCGGATAGCAGAATATATAATCTATCTTCATCTCAGGACTCTTGGCAGGGTATGTCAGGGAGTTATCTGTAGCATTTAACCAATTGCCAAAATTCTGACTTATGGTCACCTCAACAGGCGTTGCATTAAAGTCTCCTGCCAGAATTACAGGGTGATTTATTTCTTTGACTTTTGAAATGATAAACTCAGCCTGTGCTTTTCGTGTTTCTTCAGATGATACCTCAAGGTGAGTTGCTATCACAGTAATGATCATGTTGTCAGGCAGCTCAATATCTGCAACTAACATCGTCCGTTGCTCCCTGTCTTTTTCCGGATTGGGGAGGAGAATCCTTTCACATTTTACGATAGGATACTTTGATAATATTCCAACGCCATAATATCCACCTGCATAGTCAATGGCCTTGCCAAAAACTCCAAAGAGACCACTCTGAAATGCAAGTTCATTTATGAATGCCTTCCCATTCTGTTCAGGAGCCCTCTTTCGGTAAGTTTTCCAGTCACACTCCTGAAGTGTTACTATATCCGGATCCTGGCTTCTGATATATCCACCAAGTTCTTCGAGTGTGGCAAGCTCACCGAAACGGATATTGTAAGTCATTACCCTGAGAGTATCATTCTGGCCTTTACACAAGTAACTGAACGCTATCAGAAAAAATGCGGCAAGAAAGCCTTTATATCTTATTTTTATGTATGTCATTGATTTATATACTCTATGTTACATTGAAACAATGGAAAACTATTCATTGTCAGTTCTTTACTCTCTCTGTAAACAGCTTTTATCGATGAAAGAATGAAAAGGCTGTTACTCTTTCCAGTATCTTCAGGATCAACAAAGGAGAGCCTGAAGTCTGTCATGTTGTATCTGAGATAACTACTCATCTCTTCTTTAAGTGAAGCTTTGATTGTTCCGATAATGATTATTTCGTCATCAGGTTTGCCTCCCAGGCATCTGACGAGTACCGGGAACTGGCAGCTTTCGGTGAGTTTACATGTCATAATTGTAACCACAGTTGGCTGGCTGAGCGGGGCTGTCAGTCTGCAGCCGGCAAGAAAGAGAGTATCGGTTACAGCAAATCCTTCAAAACCGGGCACCAGGGACCTGACAATCATCCCCGTACCTTTTATCTGTGTATCTCCTGTCTGATTCTGAATAAAGAATGATTTGAGTCGGCTCTGCCAGGCAATATCAACTACAGGTGAAGTATTACCTATTGTGGCATCTGAACGGTCAAAAAGAAATGCCAAAGGGGTTTTGTTTGCGGCGATATGGCTGACAACAGACTGGTAATCGTTGGTCTCAAAGAGGGTTGTTTCATCCATGCGTGAATAAAATTCAATGGATAAAAGATTGTTCTCATTCACCTCTGAGGGCACATCAGGAGCAACATATCCATCATCTGAAGGCTGTTGTTTCTCACATCCTGCAATGAGTAAGATAATAGCGGGGAGAAGTATGGTAATTTTTAAATTCATGCTCTTTTATTTATGGATATTGTACATCAGCAACAATGAAGCAATGGTCTGACAGTCCAGGGTATGAGACAACCTGATAGCTTGTCTTGCTCCAGTTTTTTGGATATCCCAGAACATAGTCTATTCTTCGTGTCGGATCCGTTACCGGAATAGTAAAAGCAGTTCCTGATCCGATATCCTGCCATTTCAGAAAGGCATATGCCATGGTCTCTGAACCGGGTGTGGCATTAAAGTCACCCATAAGAAGCATTGGAATACTGGTATCTTCAAGGAGTCCATTATTAAACGTAGCCAGGTTTGATATTCTGTTCTGGTCGCTTGTAACATCAAGATGTGTCACAGCTATTCGTACCTGTCTGTTGCCGGGGAGTGTCAGGTCAATCCATGAGCAGGCTCTTGATTCAGTAGCATCAGATGGCCTTGAAGTAATAGTTCTGGCCTTATGAAATGGATACTTTGAAAGTATGGCATTACCAAAATCACCGGAAGCGAATGTTATTGCTCTGCCAAAATAGGGGAACATCCCCAACTTGACAGCCATTTCTGAAAGCATATCAATGTTGCCGTTCCTGGTGGTGAAATTGTCCATCTCCTGGAAAACCACAAAATCAGGATTATAAATGCGTATGCATTCGCAGAAGGCATCAGTGTTAAAGTCTGCAATTATACCACCTTCCTTGATATTCATTGTCATAACTCTGATGGAAATGCTCTGTGCATCAAGAATAACCGGCGTAAAAAGCAGTATAAGACTAAGTATTATCTTTCTTTTTCTCATATCATCACATGGTTTTCATTAATCCCAGCCCGGATTGTTGGGTCGCAGGTTTGGATTTCGCTGCATCTGTGTAAATGGGAGGGAGAGGAGGTAATGTTTTGGATCAACAAATGTCCTCCCGGTCTCTATCACGAGGTATTGTTCTCCATCAACGCTCTTCCATTTCAGAGTACTGAGAATATTAGGTGCAAGTTTGTCAGGGTCTAACCAGCGACGATTCACACCAAGGAGATCTTCTCCCAAAAGATACCCCTGTTTCCATCTTATGATATCAAGGTATCTGTGTCCCTCAAAGAAGAGCTCTACCCTTCTCTCACGGCGTATCTCTGTTCTGATGTCGGAGCCGGCAGGCAGTGAGGTCAGGTTCAGGTGGACCATTCCGACTCTGTCGCGCAGGATGTTTATTGTGCTGTCGAGAGTGTTCTGAGTTAATTGCCCGGCTTGTTCACGTGCTTCAGCATAGTTTAGCAACACCTCTGCATATCTGAAAAATATTATGTCATTGTCATCCTGACTTACCTGTCCTACTTTAGTGGGCTCAACATATTTGTATAAGTAATATCCTGAGTATGTCATGCACCCATCTTTGTCGTTCGATAATTTGGGATATGTAAATACAGATGGGTCATTATTGTTAGGATTGCCATCTTTTTTGCCCTCCCAGGGAGTATTGGGAGGCAATATTGACTGTTTAAGTCTCGGATCACGGTTTTCAAAGAGATCTTCGTAGGTATTAACTGACGAAGGGTCCCATATCTGGCCGTCAGCTGTGAGCCATGTCTCTATCATTGATTTTGTGGGTGCGAAACGTGAATAATCATTAGGTACCCACAATTCGCGTGATAGATTATGACTTGTTCTTGCATCTTCGCCAAGGTCGAAATTATATACATAAGCAAGTATAGTTTCCCTGTTATCAGCCACCCGTGATGCTCTGCCGGTGAAATTAAAAAGGTTGCGGTAGTCTTCAGAAGGATGGCCTGTGTTATAAATTTCATAACCCATACTCATGGCGCGTTTTGCTGCATTTGCGGCCATGATCCATTTTTCATTATACAGGTATATCCTTGATAGTAAAGCAAGGGCAGCTCCCTGGCTTATCCGGCCAAATCCGGCAGAGGCAGGTTCGATGAATTCAGGCAGATACCGATAAGATCTTTCGAGATCAGTAGTAATACTGTCAATTATTACACTTTTTTCATCTCTGCCACGATACACATCATCGGAGTATACATTTAATTCATCAGTTATATAGGGTACATCTCCAAAGAGGGAGGTAAGCAGCCAATAGTCATAAGCTCTGAAAAAATGCGCTTCAGCGGCATAGCGTTCACGTACAGATTCAGAGACAGATGTTGCCCGTTTGTAGTTGTTGAGGAAAAAGTTGCATCTGCCGATGTTGTAGTATGCACTTACCCAGATACCATTTATTTGTGTGATATCTGTTGAGTAATTTCCGCCACCTATTGTTCTGTATGCTGTTGTTATGGCCCATGGTGCACTCTCTCCCATAGACTCGAACATATTAAGTATGTCCTTCCCTTTCAGACCACTGTAAAGTGCATTTGCAGCACTTATCAGATGATCTTCACTCTGCCAGAAATTTTCATTTGTGAGAGTATCCATTGGAGGTCTCTCCAGAAACTCATCATTGCATGAAAACAATGTAAATGAGAGTAAACAAATAATTATGATATATCTTTTCATGTTCACTATTTTCGGTTGAAGATTGTATGATTGATATTTTTCAGTTCTATTGGAATGTGATGTTTATACCTACAACACAAGTTTTTACCTGTGGGTAATAGCCTCCGCTTGAAATAGGAGTCTCAGGATCATATGCATAGAAAAAGTCAGTAAATGTGAGAAGATTGTCGCCTGAGGCATATATCCGGCAGTTCTCAACATTCACTCTGCGCGTAAGTTTCCTGGGAAGAGTATAGCCAATCTGAATGTTCTTAAGTCGTAGGTAAGCGGCGTTTTCCATCCAGAACGTAGAGAATGTTGACTGGTTAAACCCGACATTATAAGTTAAGCGAGGGTAGCCTGCATTTGGGTCTGGATTGGTTTCGACATTATATCTGTCAAGGTGAATTTTCTGGGGATAAGCAGCCATATCCTGGAATGCATGTCTGGCACTGCCTGTGAGGTAACCATTAGCCTTGCCCACTCCCTGGAGGGAGAAGCTGAAATCAATACTTTTATATTCAAGATGGCCATTAAGGCTATAGGTGTAACGGGGTATTGAGCTGCCAAGTACCACACGGTCATATTCAGGCGAAATCTTCCCATCAGGTTTCCCCAGAGGACCACTGATATCCTTGTACTTTATATCTCCGGGTTCATAATCATTTCCGATGACAACCGGAACCTGTTCAAGTGAATAGCTCTTCTCTGTATCATCATAATATCCGAAATCGTCAGGAGTCATTAACCCCTCAGCGATATATCCATAGAAAGCATCAATTGGATAGCCAACCTCCCTTATTCTGTATGAGCTCAGGTCAGGCGCAGTGTTGCCCAGATCAGTAATCTTGTTATTAACATCGGATAGATTAACGGAGAGACCATAGTTGAGCTTACCTACGGCATCGCGCCAGGCAATATTTATTTCCCATCCTTTGTTATTTACCGAGCCTACATTCTGTTCCGAGACAGAAGCTCCTATCTGGCTTGGATAGTTAAGTTGTAAAAGTATACCATTGGTGTTCTTGTTATACCAATCGAAGGTGACTTCCAGGCGATCTTTCAGCATTACCATATCAAATCCAAAGTCAAGCATGTCAATTTTCTCCCAGGTGAGCAGCGGATTAGCCAGGGTTGTCTGCGTATAGCCGGTAGTTGCCTGTGTTCCTATTGCTGATAATCCTGATACTTCATTTAATACAGACAGATAAGGATAGTCAGTTGAGCCAACGTACTGGTTACCAAGCATACCCCATGACCCTCTTATTTTAATATTATCGAAGAGTGAGCGTGAGAACTTCATAAATGGCTCTTCTGACAATCTCCATGCTCCTGAAAATGAAGGGAAGAGGCCAGCCCTGTTCGATGAATGGAAACGGGATGAGAGGTCATACCGGAGATTCATCTCAAGTAGATATCTCTCTCTGAAGTTATAGTTAACTCTTCCGAATCCTGACCGGATTGCCCATTGTGAAGCACTCGAATTATTACTCATTCCATCAGGTGAACCCAGATTCAGAGTGGGGTCATCCTCAGTTATAAGATTGTTACGCGAAGCTTCGAACTCTCTTCCAACCATCCATTCCTGTGAGAATCCGGCAACACCTGAAATATTGTGTTTACCTACTGCGAAGTCAAAGTTAGACTGCATAATAAGTGTCTGCTGTCTCTGACGCAGGTCTGCATTACTTAAGGAGTTAGGGCTATTGAAAATATATACCGGAGTATCAGGATAATCAGGGTTTGTAAAGACAATACTTTTCCTCAGAATCTCTGCAAGGGAGTTTTTATTTACAATACTATAAGTGGCAGAGAGGTCCCATCCTTTAAGAATATCAATCTTTGCTATACCCATGAGAGAAATCTCATCTGAATCATATTGGGTATGTCCGCCATCACTGAGAACAGCCACCGGATTCGTATTTCCTCCGCCATAAGCCCAGGAACCATCAGTATATCGTACCGGGACATTGGGGGCAATGCGCATCGCTGTATATATTGCACCACCGCCACTTGTCAGGGAACCTATAGGTGCGATAACATTACGCATTGTGTATCCAATGTTGGTTGTAAAGTGAACCCTGTCAAGAAGATATGAGTCAACCTTTAGTCTTAGATTATGCCTTGTTTCACCGGTTGAGTTTCCTACTGTCAGACCATCCTGGTCAAAGTAGCGGTATGACATCAGGTACCCTGAATTTCCCAGGTTCCCATTCACATTTATTGAGTAACTCTGTTGTGGAGCATACTTGTGCAGGACTTCTCCTATCCAGTCTGTATTGCCAAAATAATTAGGATCAGAGCCGGTCATAACCTTCTCAAAGTGAGTGTCATTCCATGCAATGCCTGACCCAATGTTAGTTCTGGCTTCATTGTCAAGGGTCATGAATTCTATTGCATCACACATCTCCGGCAGTCGTGTGGGAGTCTGGATACCATAATATGCATTGAAAATTATAGTGGGTTTCTGGTCTTTGGTGTTAAGCTTGCGTGTTGTTACAAGTATGACTCCGTTTGCTGCACGCGCCCCATAAATTGATGCTGAAGCTGCATCTTTAAGGACAGAGACACTCTGTATATCTTCTGGATTAAGAGTGTTCATGTCTCCTTCTACCCCGTCAATCAGAATGAGGGGGTTTGAATTGCCTATAGTTCCTAATCCTCGTATGCGTATTGTCGATGAGTTTTCTCCAGGCTGGCCGGTAGTGTTCACTATTGTCACACCTGAGAGCATTCCCTGTAATCCGCTTGATAAATTGGAAAGAGGACGTGACGACATCTCATCCGATGATACCATTGCTACCGCTCCTGTGAGATTCACCTTCTTCTGTGTCCCATATCCAACAACAACGACCTCTCCCAGGGCTTTTACATCTTCATTTAAAACGATGTCAAGAAATGAATTTCCATTGATCTCCTTTTTTTGCGGGATGTACCCAATATATGTGACTGTAATAGTTCCGTCGGATATTGCATCAAGTGTGAAATTACCATCAATGTCAGTCACTGTCCCTGCCGATGTGCCATCCAGCTTGATATAAGCACCGATGATGGCCTCTCCTTTCTCATCAGAAACCTTACCCGACAATTTAACGGGAGATGACTGAGTTGCCTGGCCCTCTGTTTCTTTTTTTGTTATGGCGATGGAATAGTCTGACGCAACCTTAAATGATAAACCTTTTGGAGGTAAAACCTTATTTAGAATAACTTCAACACTCTCATTCTCTGCCTTTAGTGTAATGTCACTGGCATCGTCGAGGATGCTGTTACGGTACGAAAATTTGTAATTCGTCTGTTTCTCAATAATGGTGAATAATTGTTCGATGCTGATTTCTTTTACATCAATGGTAACGCGCTTCTCCTGAGCATTCAACAGAGCGGGGCTTAGCAGGGTGAATGCCACTGTGATGAAGAATGCCAGTTTTTTATTTATTCTCATTACAAATGGTGTTTATAAAATTTATTGCTTTTTTACTTTTTCTCTGATTTCATTACCATGACTTCAAGACCCTCAATCTTGTACTCAAAATGGTAATGCATTCTGAGTATTCTTAGTGTTTCATCAAGATTCTGAAGTTTAAAGGTCCCGGTGAAAAGATCATTCATTATTGAATCTGCGAAACTCTCTTTAATATTCACGCCATAACTTCTCTCTATTTCACTGAACACCT
>QKCK01000213.1 GCA_003245695.1 Bacteroidota bacterium
AGAACAGGAAGCTGGGTGAAGAATTTCATCTCTTCTATACAGTATATGAAAATTATGTAATAGCCTGGACAAGGAAAAAACATGACATTACAGCTATCTGATTCCGGAATAAAGAAAGTTGCCATTCTTGTTGACCCTGACAAATATGATGAAGAGGGTGTAAAAGACATTGTCAGACGGGCAACACAAGCCAGAGCCGATTATTTTATGGCTGGGGGAAGTCTGACTCACACATCTGTTGCTAAACTTATCAGCCAGTTAAGGGAGTTGTCGTTCATCCCTGTGATATTATTCCCTGGCAGCCTTCTTCAACTTTCAACTGAAGCTGATATAATTTTTCTTCTGTCACTCATAAGCGGACGTAATCCTGAACTGCTAATAGGAAATCATGTTATTGCAGCACCGCATCTGAAAAATGCAAGAGAAAAAGTAATGGCTGTAGGATATATTATTGTGCATTGCGGAAACACCACCTCTGTGGAATACATGAGCCAGACAGTCCCTGTTCCTTATGATAAGGATGATATTGCGGTTGCAACTGCTCTTGCAGGAGAGATGTTGGGTATGAAGGCCATATATCTTGAGGGCGGTAGCGGAGCCTTGAAACCAGTTAGCCCATCAATGATATCTGCTGTTAAAAAAGAGATATCTGTTCCACTGATAACAGGTGGCGGACTGAAGAGTTCTGACGACATCGAAAAAGCCTTTGAGGCTGGAGCTGATATAGTTGTAATAGGGAATGGTTGTGAATCACACCCCGGTCTCATCAGCGAGGCATGTAAAATCCGAAATTCATTTAATAAAAAGGCAAAAGGGAGCTGACCTGTTCTTTTGTTCTCTACCTGAATAACTCAATCAGCGGATCGCCATTTGCAGCATTTGGCATCGGTACCTTGCACAGCTCTGACAAGGTAACGGCAATATCCTTGATGTTCACCTTTCTGCTTACCGTAGCTTTACTGGCAGTCCACCCGTACCATATCAGAGGTACATGAGAGTCATACTCATAAGGCGAATTGTGGTTTGCTACATTATCTGTCTTCTCCACCCAGCCAGGGTTTAGAGTGATCATAATATCACCTGACCTCTGAGGACTGAAGCTATGGTTCATTTTCATCAATAATCCGTCATCAAAGGTGTTCATCTCAAACGTTGAACATGGTACAGCATTTGATATTCCCGAAAACTGAACCAGAAACCTGGCAATCTTACGCTGTATCTCCTCCAGAGAAATGTCAGCATCCTCAATAAGAGTCCTGTTCAAAAAGACCTGGTTATCATAAAAGCCCTTAACCCAGTCACCCTGACCATATATAGCATTAAGATAACTCCTTAGCAACTGTAAAGACTGATTCAGCTTATAATAACCTGAGGGTATGCGATTTGACTCAAGCACTGCAGGTATCTCCGAAATACCATGAGCAGCCACAAGATAGATCAGCACATTCTTCTTCCCAAGCTTATTGTTCACAAGATCAATTAATCTGCTTATATTCTGGTCAAGCCGTATGATGGCATCAGCCGACTCAACTGATGAAGGTCCGAAACGATGTCCGATATAATCAGTTGCAGAATATGTTATTGCAAGAAAATCAGTTACATCATCCTGCCCCATCATCTCATTTTCAATAAGCCGTAATGCCAGATCAGTGGTAAAGTCATCTGCAAATGGTGTCTCCCTCAGCAAACCATAGTCTCTTTTCTCATTCATCAGTCTGCCTGTTGTTGACAATGACTTCAGATCGTATGGAAACCATGTCTGCGAATTAAACCCACGCTCATATTTGCTTGAATCTATCTGACATCCGGGATAATTACTTATCTCCATATATGGAGCCCATACTTTTCCAAGATATGACTCCGGGTACATTGAGGCATTGAAGTCCATGAGCCATTCAGGTAGTGACTTGCCGTAATATGTGCTGCTCATCCACGTCCCAGTACGGTTATCATACCAGTAGGCCCCATCAGCAGAGTGCCCGCCAGTAATTATCGATGACATCTCTTTCATGCCTACACTATAAACCTTGGCATTGCCACAGGTAGCCATCTCCAACTCATCAGCAAATGTCGATGACAACAGGTTTGCCGGCGAGAACAAACCAGTTTCAAAACTCCCCCCCACCGGACTTACCTTCGGGTCCTGAACACAATATATTACCTGATCACTCAGAGGATGATACCAGCTATCAGATGTCATGCCATGATATGAAGGATCAGTGCCTGTTGATATTGTCGCAAAACCAGGTGCTGCCTGTGTCAGGAGATAATCATATGATGCATTCCTGAAATACGTCCCCTCATTTATCATCTTTTTTATTCCACCATCAGAAAAGACATCTCTGAGCTTCTCAAGCTGATCATAGCGCAACTGCTCTACTATTATTCCTATTACAAGCTTTGGTTTCTCAGGAGGAATATACGCTGACTGACCATGCACTATCAATGATACTGTAAATAAAACCACAACAATTAATACCTTCCTCATTATCAAAACCTTGTTTATGTCTTTAATATATGTTCCCGATTTCTCCAACACTGAAGCAGAAAACCGCATCACATCTGATCACTTCAAAAACGTGGAATAAGGCATCAAAATTACTTTTTTTGCCATAATGCCCAAATACATTATGTTAAAACAGAACTCTTTTTACTCTTTCGCAATAACAAACTTGGCTGTTACTGTTTTTCCTGATGAGATATTCCTTACCGAAACCAGATAAACACCTCCGGCAAATTTTGAAAAATCATGTTCAATGGCTATTCCCGGCAGATAAAAATCGGTATATGATGCAAGCTTACGACCACCAATATCGGTTATTGTCATTTGGTTAATCCCCTCCATGGAATATGGCAGAATAACATTCAACCAACCTGATGAGGGGACAGGTCCCAGAATAATCTTATCAGTACCCTTATCCTCTTTTTTAAGACGCACATCCAGGGTAGTAGTCTCATCACTATTCACCACAACATCTTCGGCTACGTATTTTTCATATCCATCGGCTACGAATGATAAAGCCCAGACTCCAGGTTCAAGTAGTCTGATATACCGCCCGTTTGTTTTGTCAGAGAAAACAAAAGATGAGTCAGCGTCATGCACATGACTGTATACCATAGCATCCACAGATTCTCCGGTAACGGAGTCAGTGACCCTGCCATGGATACCTGTAAAGACCTCACTTACATAACTT
>QKCK01000215.1 GCA_003245695.1 Bacteroidota bacterium
AAATCAAGCTTTATGTGTTAGGTAAAGAAATCTGTGACAATCAGCATATATAGGAAAAGGAGGGGAATAAATCACAAGGTGCTGTCTTATAGATAATCACATTAAAAAAATACAAAATAAAAAACCCCACATATTTCTAATCTGCGGGGTCAGTATTATAAAGCAGGAGTTGATTGCTATAATCCCTTGAACCACTCCTGTGCTTTTTCACCAAACCATGGCACCGGTCTCATTTCACCAGATAACGACCATATAAGACTCATGATCCAGAAGATCAGGAGAATGACAGATCCTATTCCGCTAATTATCCATCCAAGTATTGGTAATATTGCAATAACAGACAGGAGAATTCCTGCCAGGTAAATTGCAAGGTTTTGTCTTATAAAGTAGCTTGTATACTCCTGTTTGTTATTAGAGTTAATTATCAGGGCTATAATCCATCCTATGGGAGTTATATGAGAGATGACGGCGAGTAATCGTGATTCCATAATTTTATGTTTTTAGTTTAATCAAATTTAACACTTTAAATCTATCCGGAGAACAAAAAATGATTCGGTTCATTTCAATTAAATAGTTTGAATATTTACATTTGCAGCCATTAAAACGAGATGGAATATCTGAACAGTCATCTGGGTGAATTTGCAGCACTGGCAGTAGCGCTGTTCTGGACTATCACTGCGCTTGCTTTTGAATCTGCAAGTAAAAGAATAGGCTCACTGGCAGTAAATATTATCAGGTTGGTTTTAGGTTTTATTTTCATCACCTTTTTTACTCTTATAGTGCGAGGGAAAGCATTTCCTTCAGATGCGACAGGAGAGAACTGGTTATGGCTCTCACTATCGGGTCTGGTGGGGTTTGTCTTTGGGGACTATTTCCTGTTTAAGTCATTTACTGTCATTGGTTCACGTTTTGCAATGTTAATAATGACTGTTGTGCCACCTCTGACTGCGCTTTTTGGTTTGTTAGTGTTGGGTGAATCAATGGGAATCATTGCTGTTTCAGGTATGTTTATTGTTCTTATCGGCATTGCTCTGGCCATCTTCAGCCGGCCAGGCAAGGGTGAAAAGATATCATTGAAGCTGGCCCCAAAAGGTGTTTTATATGCTCTGGGAGGTGCGATTGGGCAGGCAGCAGGGCTAGTGCTCAGCAAATATGGCATGAAAGATTATGATCCGTTTGCATCAACACAAATCAGAATATTGGCTGGCATAGGCGGATATTCATTATTGCTGTTTTTGTTGTCAAAATGGAAATCTGTAATCAACTCTTTATCAGATATTATTGCAATAAAATCACTTCTGATAGGAGCTTTTTTTGGTCCTTTTCTGGGAGTATCTTTCTCTTTGCTTTCGGTTAAATATACTGAAACAGGTATTGCATCAACTATTATGGCCATAGTACCTGTTCTTATTATACCACTTTCAATAATGCTTTACAAAGAGAAAACAACAGTAAAAGAGGTGGTTGGTGCGTTACTGAGTGTACTGGGTGTCGCCCTTCTATTCATTTGAAAGTTATATCTTCTTCAGCTTCCATTTTCCTTTTTTAAATACGATCCATGATATTATGGTCAGGAGTGTTTCGCTGAACAGAATTGCGAAATAGACTCCATTCTGTTTCATATCTAACGGTATAGCCAAAATCCAGGCTAAGGGAATTTCAATCAGGATATAAGAAAGGATATATATTTTTGTTGGAGTCATTGTATCGCCAGCACCATTTATTGCACCAAGGAAGACCATACCCAGGGCATAGAAAATGAACCCTGAGCTTATTATCACAAGTGGCGGTATTCCGGCATTGACAATCTCATTTTCATTCACAAAAAAGCCAATAATTGCATCGGAGAAAACCCATATAAGTATAGTTATTACTGCCATAAGAGACATGTTAACCAGTCCTGTTTTCCATGCAGCACTCTCAGCTCTTTCAGGCTTGCCAGCTCCAAGATTCTGACCAGCGAGGGTTGACGATGCATTACTGATACCCCAGGCAGGTAAAAGCACAAAGTTCACAATACGTATTGCTATAGTATATCCGGCCAGTACTACGCTTCCAAAAACAGATATAATACGTACAAGGCCAATCCAGCTGATAGTAGCGATGAGGTTCTGGCCTATTCCTCCGGCTGCAATTTTGAGCAGTGATGAAATAACTGACAAGTCAGGCATCAGATACTCTCTTTTTATTACCACGCGTCTATTTCCTCCGAACAATATAAAAAACTGCCATATCACAGCAATTCCTCTTCCAATGACAGTTGCCAGGGCGGCACCGGCAATACCCATTTCAGGGAATGGTCCAAGACCAAATATCAGACAAGGGTCAAGAATGATATTGAGGATGTTTCCCAACCAAAGCACCTTCATGGCAGTGGCGGCATCGCCTGAGCTCCTGAATACACTATTAATAATAAAAAGGAGCATAATAACAGTGTTTGTACCAAATGTTACAGAGGTATATATTGACAATTCATTGACAATAGTATCATTTGCGCCCATAAGGCTTAAAATGTCTCTGGCAAAGGCTACACCTGGAATAGCCAGAAGAAAAGATAATATAACTCCTGTTATTATTGATTGCACAGCTGTAAGTGATGCCATTTCAATGCGCTTCTCTCCCACCCGTCGTGCAATAAGGGAGGCCGTCGCAGTTGATATTCCAAACCCAAAAGCATAAAAAATTGTGTTTACCGTTTCGGTAAGACCTACTGTTGCAACTGCATCAGCCCCAAGACGTGAAACAAAAAATATATCAACAATCGCAAAGACTGACTCCATGATCATTTCCAGCACCATTGGTACCGAAAGCAGGATTATTGCCCTTCTCAGGGGAATTACCGTATAATCCTGATCACTGCCTTTTATTGCGTCAAGAAGATTATCACGTAATGTGTGCCTTCTATTTCTGTCATTATTAGCCACAAAGTATCATTTCCGGTGAAGCCCTTTGACTATCCCGTCAAGGAGCATCTCATTTATATCCTCTGAGTATTCCCAGTACATCACGCCACCAATCTTCATCTTCTTCACATACTCCATCTTTGCAGCAATTGACTCTGCATCATCGTATGATATGAAAACGGAATCAGTACTGTTCCACAGCCATGGTGCAGATGCAATGGTGTCCCAATATCGTTCATATTTATTATCCATCAACGCTTCCATAACTTCTCTGTATGAAATGCTCTGTCCGGTTGTTCCGGCTTCCTGATAGAGCCCGTTGTTTTCAGGGATGACACCTTTCCACATCCGTCCGTAGAAAGGTATTCCGATGTTTATTTTTGATGGCGGAACACCTGCCTGCAGATGCATGTTTACTGCATGCTCAGTTGCATCACCATAAGGAGTATCGTATGGCGATATATAAAGATTTGTGTGATGGCCTGCCTGTGATGTGAGTCCATTATGAAGATCATAGCTCATAATATTTATAAAATCAACATATCTGGCTATCTCTCCCAGCTCAGTATTTACAATATATACTGAATCGGCTCCTGTAGCTATTGTGAGAAGGTATTTTTCATCTCTGCCTTCTGCGTATGCAATAGAATCTATTGCTAATCTGATCTCCCGCAATAGTAAGGTGAAGTTTTTAACATCTTCTTTGCGATAAACATTACCGGCACCTACCTGATTTGGATACTCCCAATCAAGATCGATACCGTCAAGTTTATTCTCAATGATAAAATCTACAGCACTTTTGGCAAACCGGTTTCGTGTTGAATCTGTAAGTGCAGCATCAGAGAAATTTCCAGACCAGCCCCATCCACCAACAGATATTAGTATCTTAAGTTGTGGGTTAACCTTTTTAAGATTATTCAATACCGAGATATCTTCACTTTTAAGATCAGAATTATCAATTCCCGAAGTATCAAATTTCACCTCACCATTTAAAATATTTGCAAAAGCATAATTTATATGTGTCAGTTTTGAGGCGTCAATACTATTAAAGTCGAAATCTCTGAATCCGGCAATATATGCAACAACCATGTATGGACTATTCCCTGTTTTGCTATTATTGCAGGCATTCATGAAGCAGGCGAGCCATATCGCTGCAAGAGAAAAGATGAGGATTTTAAAAGATTTCATAGATTATTTTTTTACCAATTTAAAAGAATTTGATTGAAGAATCATAAATCTTAAAAAATATTGAATAATAGGTTAGTTTATCATATATATTTGCTGAAATTTTTCCAGAAGGATAAAGCTTACATTATTGTAATGAACAGGAACGAATTTGACAGCAAAGTAAGGCAGCTCTTTAAAGAGCATTCCCTTCTTATTTCAAGGAGAAATATGAAGCAGGAAGGGGGTAACGGCATCTATGACCGTTATGTTTATCCTGCAATTACACGTGATCATACTCCTGTTTTCTGGAGATATGATCTCAATTATGGTACAAACCCTCATCTTATGACAAGGCTGGGCATTAACACAACTTTTAATGCCGGAGCTATCAAACTTAATGGCAAGTATTATATGGCAGTAAGGACAGAGGGGTTTGATGTAAAATCATTTTTTGCCATTGCTGAGAGTCCTAATGGTATAGACAACTGGAAATTCTGGGAACATCCTATAGTGATGCCTGTTACTGATGATCCGGAGATGAATGTCTACGATATCCGACTGACAAAACATGAAGATGGCTGGATATATGGTCTTTTCTGTGCTGAGAGAAAAGATAACAGTAAACCTGATGATTCATCTGCTGCACTTGCCAGCTGTGGCATAGCCCGGACGCGTGACCTTAAAATATGGGAGCGTATGGGTGATCTCAGGTCAAGTGCATCACAACAGCGTAACTGTGTCTTGCATCCGGAGTTTGTAAACGGAAAATATATGATATACACAAGGCCACAGTCAGGTTTCATTGACACCGGAGACAGTGGCATCAGCGTTGGTTTCTGCAGTGACATGTCAAATGCTGAACTTGGTGAAGAGATCATAGTTGACCCCCGCAAATACCATACTGTTAAGGAGGTAAAAAATGGCCAGGGTCCTTCGCCAATAAAGACCTCTCATGGATGGATTCACATGGCTCATGGTGTCAGACGTACTGCTGCCGGCTTAAGATATACACTATACCTGTTTCTTACTTCTCTTGAAGAGCCATGGAAGGTAATAAGAAAACCTGGTGGTCACTTTATTGAACCTCTTGATGAAGAGCGTGTAGGGGATGTATCTAATGTGGTATTCAGTAATGGCTGGATTCTGGATGACGATGGGACACTCTTCATCTACTATGCATCATCTGATACCAGGATGCATGTAGCTACTACAACACTGGACAAACTGATTGATTATGTTCTCAATACACCAGAGGATGCAGGACGGACACAGTTATGTGCCCGTCAGAGAGATGAGATGATTTCGTCAAACCTTAAGATACTGTCTGAGCAATATCCCGATGTGAAATTTTGATTACCGAGGCCTTTGGTTGGCCCCCAAAAAGCATGTGCCATTTTCAGAGCTGTGAATAACTGAATTTTATTGGCGCAAATAGTTGTATTATAGATATATACAAACAAATTGATGTGTTAATATATTTTATTTAAAGAAATATTCACGGAGTAAGGTTTTAATAACTTAGCTCCAAAATAGATAAAAACTAAAAACAAAAAAAGTACAGTTAACTATTTAGAAAACAGGTAATTTTTCTTACCAAGCATGAGCGCTAACAAAAATGAGGCAATGACATCTTCCGTTGAGAGTCGCCTCACAGGTTGTTCTTCTGATGAAGAGCCTGGCGCGGGTACCATGATCTTCCCGCAGATCTACGAAAAGGATCAAAGAGTTAGCAACCGAAGAACGGAATTCATAAGCCGCTACTTCCCTCTAACAAATGTCGAATCTTGGAATGATTGGCGATGGCAGTTACGCAACTCATTCACTACTCTGGAAGCATTATCGAAGATAATGAAGCTTTCCGATGATGAGATATATGCAATCAACCGACTCAGGAACAGGCTTCCTTTGCGTATCTCACCTCACTTTGCTTCGTTGATTTACGATTCTGAGCCAGGAGACCCATTACGCCGGACTGTTATTCCTTCTGGTGGTGAGCTGATCATCACTGATGCGGAGCAGTCTGACCCGCTTAATGAGCTTGGGTCGAGCCCGGTTCCAGGTATTGTACACAGGTATCCTGACAGAGCCCTCTTTACTGTAACACAATTCTGTTCATCGTACTGCAGATATTGTACCCGTTCACACTCTGTTGGAAAACTTGGACATCTGACCCGGTCAGACCTGGATAATGCAATAAACTATCTCAGACAACACACTGAAATAAGAGATGTTATAATAAGTGGAGGAGATCCTCTCACTATGAATGATGAGAAGTTAGAGTACATACTTTCAAATCTCAGAAGCATAAAGCACATTGAGATCCTGAGGATGGGAACCAAAGTACCGGTAATGCTTCCTCAGAGAATTACCAGGGAGCTTGTTGAAATGCTTCATAAATATCATCCTCTTTTCATGAGTCTTCACTTCACTCATCCTTCGGAGATAACTGAAGAGACAGTCAGGGCTTGTGAAATGCTTTCTGATGCAGGTATTCCTCTTGGCAGCCAGACAGTACTTCTGAAAGGGATTAATGATGATCCGGTGATAATGAAGAGTCTGATGCAGAAGATGCTCACCATAAGGGTAAAACCATATTATCTGTATCAGTGTGATCTGATACCTGGTTCTAGTCACTTCAGAACCACTATTGAAAAGGGCATTGAGATGATAGAGAACCTCAGGGGCCATACCAGTGGCTATGCTGTACCACAGTTTGTGGTTGATGCTCCGGGTGGTGGCGGGAAAATACCTCTGCTACCTGATTATGTGGTTGAGAGTGGCCCGGAAAAATGGGTTCTCAGAAACTACAAACGAAATAAGTACACATATCCAAATAAAGAATAGAGCGGGATGAAGATAGGGCTAACGTATGACCTGCGCTCGTGGTATCTCGAGCGTGGTTATACTATGGATGAGACAGCTGAGTTTGACAAGGAAGAGACAGTATTATCACTTGAGAATGTATTGAAAACCCTGGGCTACCAGACAGAGAGAATAGGTAACATCTTTGAGCTGGTTGAAAAGCTTTCCCATGGTCAAAGGTGGGATCTTGTTTTTAATATTGCAGAAGGGTTGTACGGTGATGGACGGGAGTCAGTTGTACCAGCATTACTTGACCAGTATCGGATACCATATGTATTCAGTGGTCCTGTGGTGATGGGCATCTCCCTGAACAAATTCTATGCCCGTCTTGTAACAGCGGCTGCAGGAGTACCTGTCAGCCCGGGAATGATTATATCATCTGAGGATGAAGTGATTAATGCCTCAAAATTAACGTTCCCACTTTTTGTCAAACCAGTTGCAGAAGGAACAGGCAAGGGGATAACAGAAAAGAGCGTTATTGCTGATATGGACGGATTACACAGACAGTGTCATTACCTTTTGCATGAATACAATCAGCCTGTACTTGTCGAAGAATTTCTTCCCGGCAGGGAGTTTACTGTTGGCGTGACTGGCAGCAACGGTGACGCCAGAGTGATAGGTGGCATGGAGGTAGTATGCAAAGATAATATGCCATATTCAAAAGATGTAAAGGAGAACTATCAGGGTATTGTTGATTATAAAATAATTGACACTGAACTGCGGGACGAATGTTACAGGGTAGCCCTTGAAGCATGGAAAGCACTTGGAGGTGTAGATGCAGGAAGGATTGACCTGAGAGCCAACAGAGACGGACAGATATGTTTTATTGAGGCAAATCCTCTTGCCGGTCTCAATCCGGTGCATTCTGACCTGCCAATACTTGCAAGGATGAATGGAATGGGCTTTGAAGAACTCATGGAGGCAATTATCTCATCTGCTATTAAACGAAACCAGATAAGTGAGCAATGAAGAAATGTCTGATTATCTATAACCAACCCTCTCATGATGCTCTTCCTGATGAACTTGATGTTCTGGACCAGGTGAGGTTTACCTCAGAGATACTCACTGAATTGGGATATAAGGTAGAAGACAAAGGAATCACATCTGACTTTTATAACGAGATCATACAGTTAAAAAATAGCAGTTATGACTTTGTATTCAATCTTGTTGAGACAGCCTGGGGTGAAGCAGAAATATTGTATTTCATTCCGGCTCTGCTGAATCTGTTTAGTATCCCTTATTCAGGCAATCCGGTCGAGGCAGCATTTAGTACTGCAAGCAAAACCTTTGCAAGAAAGATAATGGCAGCGAATAATATTCCTGTAGCAGAGGGCTTTTCTATATCAGAATGGAAGAACCTGAAAAAAGGAAACAGGTATATTCTTAAACCAGTGTGGGAAGACGGGTCAATTGGTATAACCGAAGAATCTGTATTTGTTTTTGATGGCACCAAACCTTTGATACTTGAGAACAAAGATGATGAACACTGGTTCATAGAAGGATTTATAGCTGGCAGGGAGTTCAACGTAAGCATTTTTTCAGGACCTTCCGGGCCAGAAGTACTTCCGCCGGCTGAAATGGTGTTTCATAATTACGATGAACACTTGCCTAAAATCGTCAGTTACAAGGCAAAGTGGATTGAAGACACCTTTCAGTATGATAACAGTCGGCGAGCCTTCCCTGATGACCTTTCCAATGATCTCTACAACAGCATCAGAGATGTAACACTTAAATGCTGGCATGCATTTAATCTCAAAGGATACGCCAGGGTCGACATGCGTATTGACAATGAAAACAGGATATACGTTCTCGAAGTAAATGCAAATCCATGCATTTCACCCGAAAGCGGTTTTATAGCAGCATCAAGGAAAGCAGGATACAAAGACGCAGAAGTCTTCAGTAGAATAATCACGGACTTAAATAATTGTGAGAATGGAACTGTTATATGATGTCACAAATTCTGACAGGGAGATATTTCGAGAGATATTATCCTCTTCAGGCTATTTTTATGATTTTGAGATTGAGACAGCCCTTTCACTTCTTGACGAGACTCTAGAGAATGGAGAGAAAGAAAGCGGATATTATTGGATAAAAGTTATTGATGATGGACATGTACTTGGCTTTGCCAATTACGGTCCAAATCCATGCTCTGTTCATTCTTGGGATTTATACTGGATTGCTGTGCATGAGAATTACAGAAACAGGCATGCCGGTTCTCTGCTTTTAAAATGCGTTGAGGAGCAGGTAGCAAAACTAGGTGGCAGGATACTCTGGATTGAGACTTCAGGGAGACCATTGTATGAACCTACGCGACACTTTTATGCCAGAAATAATTATGAGCTTGAGGGATCTCTGAGAGATTACTATGGTCCTGACGATCCGAAGCTTGTATACAGAAGAATATTATGAAGGCATTCTGGACTATTCTTTTACTTGTATGTTCGAACACATTCATGACTCTGGCATGGTATGGTCATTTGAAGTTTAAAACCATCTCACGTTTCGAGGCTCTGGGGATGACAGGTATTGTGCTGTTGAGTTGGGGCATTGCCCTTTTCGAATACTTTTTTCAGGTTCCTGCAAACAGAATTGGTTTCAGAGGCCTCGGAGGGCCTTTTACCCTGGTGCAACTGAAAATAATACAGGAAGTGATATCTATTTCCGTGTTCATTTTGTTTACTCTTATCCTTTTTAAGACTGAGGAGCTACAACTAAATCACATCTGGGCATTCCTCTGTATCCTGGGAGCTGTCTTCTTCACTTTTAAAAAATAGAACAGCACAATTTAATAGTCAGCACATCACTCACTTCATCTTTAACTGATCTAATTCCCTTTAGCCTGCCAGAATGAATCAGCAGGAGAGGATATTTTTTTTACATTTGAACATAAAACAGCATCATGGATGTAAGAATTGAACAGAGCTGGAAAGAAAGGTTAAACAATGAGTTTGCAAAGGATTACTTTACAAATCTTACTGAGTTTGTAAGGGGTGAATATAATACCCAGAAGGTGTTTCCTCCCGGAAACCTTATTTTCAGTGCTTTTGATCAATGCCCGTTTGACAAGGTAAAGGTTGTTATTATTGGTCAGGATCCATATCATAATGTAGGACAGGCACATGGTTTGTGTTTCTCTGTTCAGGAAGGCACTGATTTCCCTCCCAGTCTGATAAATATCTTTAAAGAGTTAAAGAGTGATCTGGGTGTTTCTGTTCCACCGTCAGGGAACCTTAATCGTTGGGCAGTTCAGGGTGTGTTATTACTTAATGCTATTCTGACAGTAAGAGCTCACAATGCCTGTTCACACCAGGGCAAGGGCTGGGAAAAGTTCACTGATTCAGTCATAGATCATCTGAACAGGGAAAGAGATAATATTGTCTTTATGCTATGGGGTGCATATGCTCAGAAAAAAGGAGAAAACATAGATCCGGAACGCCATCTGGTTTTAAAAACCGTCCACCCCTCCCCTCTTTCTGCTTCACGTGGTTTTTTTGGATGCAAACACTTCAGTATATGCAATAATTACCTTGCCGGGCATGGTCTGGAGCCTATAAAGTGGTGAATATCATGCATTAAGCGCCATTCCAATTACCTTAATCAACTCCTCTGTTTGTTCAAATCCCACGGAGAGTCGTATCATACCTGGCTCAGGATATTTTGAACCCCATACTGGTTCAACAGGCATTAGAATTGTATGGGAATCACCAAGTGTAGGTATCAGTTTTATTGCAGGATATACAGCCTTGATAAATCTCTCCCTGTACAATCTTTTTTCCTCACTACTATCACCTTTGAGATCAAAAGTAATCATTGCACCGAATCCCTTGTTACTGAAAAGACTGTAAGCTACATCATGTGTCTCATGATACTTCAGCCCGGGAAAAAGAACAGAGGCAGTCTTATCTGAATCGTTAAGTAACATTGCAAGTTCAGCTGCATTGGCACACTGTTGTCTAAAACGCAGGTCAAATGAAGTGAGCTGAGTCTGAAGCCGGTATGCATCATCCGGAGAAAGCATGTGTCCTGTATATTTCCGGTACTCAATGGCTTTTTTTAACAAAGCTTTATCATTGCCACACAATACACCTGCAGTAAGATTACCATGACCTGAGAAATACTTGGTTGCACTATGAATCACTATATCGGCGCCATCATCAAGTGGTTTCCACAGTACAGGTGTTGCAAATGTGTTATCTACAATAACCTTTACACCATACTTCCTGGCAATCTTAATGAGTCTCCTGCCATCAGCTACTATTAATAAAGGATTAGAGATAGTCTCAAAATATAATATTTCTGGTCTCATTTCTGATATCAGATGCTCTATGGCTTCGTAGTCGTAATTATGATCCGAAGGTGAGAAGAATTCAATATCAATACCACGACGGTTTATCAGCACATTCGAAATAAACGAGAGCGTGCCTCCATAAATCTCGGATGAGAAGAGCCATTTTTTTCTTTTATCTTTCTCCTGAAAAACAGAGAGTGCAATATCTATTGCTGCCATGCCTGATTCAGCAAGTAAAGCCCATTCAGATCCTTCTTTATTCATGATTGCCTCTTCTGCTGATACCACCGTTGGATTACGGTATCTTGAATATATATAGAGATCAGGTTCTCTTTCATGGTCAGCTTCTGCAACAAAAGCTGATGAAGTCATTTCAGAAGTAGTTAATTCAAAGCCTGCATCACGATAAAGTGGTGTTCTGGCGCTGTTTATTTCTCTTTTCTTCATAATCAGCTATAGTTAAGTTTTTTAAATGATTATTTAAGTTTTTCGGATCAAAATCAAGATAGAACAATATTCTGTCAATAATAACACCTGTCAGCATTACAACTGTACCCAAAGAAAACATCAAACGAGGCCAATAGAGCATAATAATAAGGGGAAGTATCAGAAGAAGCTGTCTGAGGAAGAAAAGCAGCAGACCACTATTTTCAGACTTCGCCTTACCCTCCCTGAATACTGATGACGCTACGGC
>QKCK01000291.1 GCA_003245695.1 Bacteroidota bacterium
ACATCTAAAAACATATACTTTCCTTTGTATCTCTGCGAAGAGAACCGTATGTCAGGATTCACATAAAAACCTTTTATCTCGTCAGGTTTGATCCATTTAAGTTTTGTGGAATCTCCAGCAGTGAAAATGCATTTATTCAGATAACCGCTGTTTGCATATTCAAGCTGGCCATATATAGTATCATTGTCTAGTGAGATAATATATCCCTCCCGTGCTGTTATCTGGCCTGATACTATGGAAGCAGAAAAACAAAAAGCGGATATAGCTATTGTTAGGAATCTGAAATTCATTCGAACGACTGTTTATGCAAACGATGAATTAATGTATTGCACAGCGAAAATAGCAAACAATAACCAGACTGCAAAGAAGACACAGTCGCTTTTTTCGACTATACTCTCTCTGTACTACATATCTATTCTATCTGCGTTCAGACTTAGTACAACAGTATGCTTATAATTAGTATCCTGCTTGTGCTTCCTGCTGCTTTTCACTCCTCCCCTGACCCGACATAAACAGATACATGGTCTGCCTGTATATTAAGGATTTAATGTAAGACTGTCATTACGATATCACCGGCCTTCTATTAAAACCTTTTTTTATTTTATCTTAACAGCATAATCTATACTAAATCCATGGCCAACCCCGGACGTATTATCTCAATTGATATCATGAGAGGCCTCACACTCATTCTGATGCTGTTTGTAAACGACCTCTATATGCCTGGTGTGCCGGCATGGCTTGGTCATATGCCAGCCACCTTCGACGGGATGGGCCTCGCCGACTGGGTTTTCCCAGGCTTCCTGTTCATGGTGGGAATGGCAATACCATTCTCTGTCGGGAAGAGGATATCAAACGGAGAAAGCTCACTTACTATCACCAAACATGTATTAATAAGAACAGCCAGCCTGCTTTTTATTGGGGTGCTTATGCTTAACTCCGGAAGAGTAGATGCTGCTGCTACCGGTATAAGCAGGAACCTGTGGTCAATCTTGATGTATACAGGAGTCTTCCTTGTGTGGAACAAATATCCCAGGGAGAGTAATAACGCCGTGTTATTCAATATCCTTAAGTTCATTGGGATAGCCCTCCTTGCCTTGCTGATAATCATCTTCAGGTCAGGCAAACCAATCAATAACGGATGGCTGGTAACCGGGTGGTGGGGTATTCTTGGACTCATAGGATGGGGATACCTGGTGTCAGCCTTAATTTATCTCGCCTTTCGCGACAGCATTATACTTACCTCTATTGCTGTCATCTTCTTCCTGGGGCTGAACATACTCTCTTCACTTGGAATGCTGGGACTGTTTGAACCGGTTAATCCGGTTCTGGGAATAATAATACAGGGAAACGTTCCGCTGATTGTACTCACCGGCCTTCTTACAATTCTCATTATGAGAAGAGTGTCAACCAGCAGCCAGACAAAGACTGTTATTGCCATTGTTGCTATGGGGCTCTTCTGCATTGCCGCAGGATTCATTCTGAGAAAATGGTTTATAATATCAAAGATAGGCGCAACACCAAGCTGGGGACTGATATGTAATGGCATCAGTATGATTGTCTTCTCACTTATCTACTGGATTACTGATATACGAAAAAGTCTGAGATGGTCATCTCTCTTCAGGGTTGCGGGGGAGAACTCGCTCACCACATATCTGGCACCAGACATACTGTATTATGCTATCTGGAGCATCAATGTCCCCATTCTTATCTATAAAACGTCCCACTCTCCCCTGATAGTTATCATGGGGTCCTTGTTTTGGGCATTCATGATGGTTGGCCTGACATCACTTCTGGCTAAGCTCAGTATAAAACTGAGGCTTTAAATGCAGGGTTAACAAGTATGCTCGGGCATTTCAGAAGTCCCGGAGAGGCCGAAACATGATCAGGAAAAACAGAACATTATTTGCTCCTGAGTGTTTCACATTCATGAAAAAATATCTGCAGTATAAGCCTGATTTTGTTATTAACGGTCTTAACTTTATATGCAGAATCCACTATTAAAACAAGAAAACTATGAAAATCAACAAGAAAGTAGAGGATGTACTTAACAAGCAGGTAAATGCCGAGTTATGGTCGGCATATTTGTATCTCTCAATGTCAGCATGGTGTGAGAGACAGGGGCTTAAAGGATTCGCCAACTGGATGCGTGTTCAGTTCCAGGAGGAGACCTCTCATGCTCTCAAGATATATGATTACATACTCAACCGCTCCGGTGAGATAAACCTTCAACCTATTGCTGCCGTTGAGAGGTCATGGAAGAATGTCCTGGAACTGTTTGAAGCAACTTATAATCACGAATGCGCAGTATCAGAGATGATTACCAGTTGCTATGAGACAGCGCTGGCAGAGAAGGACCATGCCACCGCCGGCATGCTGCAATGGTTTATTGATGAGCAGACAGAAGAAGAGAGTAATGCTCTTGAAATAATAGACCAGATAAAGCTTGTGGGTGATAAAGGTGACGGCATCTTTTTTATCGATAAAGAGCTTGCATCACGTACATTTGTTGACAGCACAAAAAAGGCAGAATAGAAGTCTGATAAGGTATCGCTATTGTCTGTTCAGATATGTGTGTGAAAGGCAAACAGATATATAAAGTTTTCTAAATTTGCTACACATATACTGTAAACAAACAAAAACGATGTCAGAAAAAAGACTGTCATTTATTCTTTTATCAATACTGATAACCTTTGTAGCTCCGTATGTAAGCTGCCAGACAGGCAGCATAAACGAGCCTGTGCGGTATGTGGGTGGGATATCAATCAATCCCTTTACTCACGAAGGTGGTCTGCGTTATGCTGTGGGAGTGGAAAACATACAGACCATGAGAGCCAACAGGTCACATCCGGAAATGGGTGACGGTTATGGATGGACCTATAACCATGCCTCAAACCTCACATACTGGAAAGGCACTTTCTTCCAGCAATACATAAGCGGCGAAGCCGACGAGCATGTGCCACCGGTACAGACAATGCTTATTACCTCCACCGATGGAAGAGACTGGAGTTTCCCCAGGGTGCTTTTTCCGCCATACAAAGCCCCTGACGGAGTAGCTGTTCCCGAGGGATACACAGGTTACATGATGCACCAGAGGATGGGTTTCTATATCGCACCCGACGGCAGGCTCCTTACACTTGCATTCTATGCCCACAGTGAGAATCCTTTCAGAGAGGGAGGCATCG
>QKCK01000025.1 GCA_003245695.1 Bacteroidota bacterium
TCTTGAGAGAGGCTGGTTGCCCGAGTGGGCAAGCCCTGGCCACAGACACTGTATGATAGGCTCTAACTCAGCTTCAATTATTGCTGACTCATACCTCAAGGGCATAAGAGGTTATGACATTGACACTCTGTATAAAGCTATTCTGAAGAATACTCTGGAAGCCGGACCTCTTGAGTCTGTAGGCCGGTTGGGTGCTGACTATTATAACAGTTTAGGATATATACCATATGATGTAGGTATAAATGAGAATGTAGCACGTACTCTGGAGTATGCCTATGATGACTGGTGCATCTGGAAGCTGGCTGTCGCCCTGGGACGTCCACAGGAGGAGACAGATCTGTTTGCCGCTCGTGCCAGAAATTATATTAATGTATTTGATCAGGGTAGAAAGCTTATGCGTGGGCGCAACAGCGATGGCTCATTTCAGTCTCCCTTCAGCCCGTATAAATGGGGAGATGCCTTTACTGAGGGTAACAGCTGGCATTATACCTGGAGCGTGTTTCATGATATTAATGGCCTGGCCCAATTAATGGGAGGGAATGAGAAGCTGGCACAGAAGCTTGACTCAGTATTTATTGTGCCTCCGATATTTGACGATTCATATTATGGCTTTCCTATTCATGAGATAAGAGAGATGCAGATAATGAATATGGGTAATTATGCCCATGGAAACCAACCTATACAGCACATGATATACCTCTACAATTATACTCCTGAGCCATGGAAAACTCAGCTCAGAGCCAGAGAGGTAATGGATAAGCTATACAGTTATCTGCCTGATGGTTACTGTGGTGATGAGGATAACGGACAGACATCAGCATGGTATGTCTTCAGTGCTATGGGTTTCTATCCGGTGACACCCGGAACTGGTGAGTATGTATTTGGATCTCCGTTATTTAAGAAGGTTACTTTAAATATGTCAAACGGTAAGACAATGATTATTGCCGCTCCTAAAAACAGTGATAAGAACATCTTTGTAAAAAAGGTATTATTGAATGGCAAGACAGTGAATGTGAATTATATAACACATGAGCAGTTACTAAAAGGTGGCAGTCTCTCTTTTGATATGACAGATGAGCCATCAACAGGGAGAGGGTGTATGTCTGAGTCATATCCCTATTCAGTGACCAGATAGGTTTAACCTCATCTGAATAGAGGATTATAAACCTTTGTTGTCTCTGATTTTACTCCGCCCATTATTGTAACAGTGTATGCCTGCTCTACTCCGGTAGGTGCACCTTTTTCCAACGGGGCTCCGGAAGTACCTGACACAGTGGCTTTCAGACCCCCGTCAAAGCTACCGTCATCGCCAATGGTCAGCTGCCCGCCAAATGTGCCACCTGCTTTAGCAACGATACCTCCTTCAAGTCCAGCCCCCAAAAATATAGTGGTGGTCTTCTTTACTGTGTTACGCTTAATTGAGCCTGATACACCGGCACTGCATCCAAGTTCATAACTCTCACAATCCCAGCTTATAGAACAGACGCCCAGTGGTATCTGCTCTTTTGAATGCGGGGGGCAGTTATTACCTGTCGGATTTGATTTGTTTACTTCCTCCGGCTTTTCAAAAAAGGGTTTCGCATATACTGAGCAGTCAGCCCCACAGGTGTTATGTGCCAACATCTGAAATGGCTGAGGATAAGCACCATAACAATTCCCAGCAATAGAGAGAGCCACTCTCTTTATTTCATATGCATATATCTGGCTCCAGTATGGGCTGTTTAGCTTATTAAACCATGGCATTGAAAATCCATACAAGTCATCCAGTATCTTACGTTGTCTTATTACAAACCTGTTGAATAGAGATAGATAGTCAGTGTAAGCCCTTCCCAGAAACTCATTGAATCTATTGGCGTTTGGACATTCTTCGCTGCAGTAGAGCCTTTGACATTCTATTAAACATTCACCATTATCCCCACACTTTTCACAGCAACCAAGATATTTTGCTGTTATTCTCTCAAGATTCCTCAGGTATTCTTCTTTTGCATCATTTACCTGTTGAATTATCTGATCTACCTCCTTCCGGTAAGCTTCCTCATCGTTATGGGCTTGATTGAAAAACATTTCAGTGATGCAATCAAGTGCAAGTCTCTCATTTGAGTAGTCACGAAGTATTGCTCCTGTGGGGATAGCGGGACTCTGAGAGTGTATCTCCTGAAACTCCTCTATGAAAGAACCCAGATAACTCTGAAATGCCTGGAACGAATTGACAGCGCTGCTGAATCCGCCGCCTTCGAGCCAGTCTTCAACACTCTTGCAGCTGGGGAATTCGGGTATCTTAACCTTCTCAACAACAGGAACCAGAGGGGCCAATGACTCTGAAGGACTGAGCTGTCTCTTTGTCTCATTCCAGAACTCCTCCTTAGAACCAGATTCATGCTGCTGTTGATCCGATCTCTCACTCTCCTGCCGTAATAGTGCAAAATTGTTTGAACCATGCATATAAGAACAACCCATTGTTTTAACTCCGGCAAACAGTTCAATAATAGCTTCCTTGTACCTGCCCTGCAGGATATAAAGGTCACAGAGAGACGAATGGGCCTGTCCGAAGTCCGGATTGTTTTTTAATGCTTCTTTATAATATGTTTCTGCCTTTGAATAATCACCCAGTTCAAACATACTGTTTCCCAGCTGAGTGAGGATTACCGGGCTTTCAGAAAAGATACTGTTTGCATACAATAAGACTGGAATGGATGTTTTAACTGAGTCAATAAGCCGAAGGAAGCCACCGAAATTATTAAGGCTGAGGGTGTCGTCAGCCATTATCTTAACAGCGGTGGAAAGATATACGCATGCAAGATCAGAGTTATCACTGAGAGCTATCAGAATACCCCCTGTGCTTGTAAGTCTTCTTACAGATTTAAGAGAGAAGTCTTCTCTTCCGGCATTCTTATAGTCTTCCTCAAATTGTAGTTTTGATGCCTGGTCAAGATTCTTGTAGGATCTGTCGAAATAGCGTTCGGCAATAGTAATAACATTCTCCCTGGTTACGGCAGAGAGGCTTATATTCAGCGGTTTATCAGCAGCGGGTTGCTGTTGGTTTCCTGAGAAAGAGAGAGGAGTCTTGCCTCCGTTAAGCTGTTGTGCAAGAGATTGAATCTCCTCATTGGCTTTCTTTGCAGCAGCAGGGTCATCCCAGTTTGTGTTTCGGCGTATCTCAGCCATCTTTTGCCTTATCTGTGCAGCATCAGCATTTTGAGCTGAGGCTGCAACAGAAGTAAGCAATAAAATCAGGAACACAATGATAGTTTTCATAACGGTTCCCTATTGGATTTGTATCTTTCTATGCGATGGGTATCTTAGTTAAACTGTACATCTGAAGGTACAATAAACTTTTCTGAAGGAATTGATGTATTGGTGTCAATACTCTTTGCTGTCATAATCATGTCCATGCTGGCAACTTTGGCATCGGTTTTCAGGGCGATTCCCTCCCAAACGAGGAATGTGCCCGTCATCTGCATGTCTTTATAATCAACAGAGTACTTCTCACAGTTCTTATCAAGGAAGGTCTCATTGCCAAGCTTTTTCAAATTCATCTTCTCCTCGATCTCCTTTGTCACATTACGGAAGCTGATACTTGAATAGTTCTGGAGAGTGGCTGTCTTTGTCCCGGTCTTTCTGTCAGGGTCATATGTATACATATATCCATCGCTATAAAGGGTGATGGTGCGTGATTGTATGGTGCCAAGGTCAAGAACCACTTCAGTCATCTCCTTTTTCCCATATTCGTCAAAATAGAGTGTCTGGTTTACTTCCATGCCCATCATGGTGGCAGTGTATTCGACAATACCTGATTTGATACCATATTTCCCTTCATCGGAAAGTTCACTTTTTGTCAGGTTTTCCTCTGATTTATTTTCACTCTTTGGTGTCTTATTACCGCAGGAAGCAAGTACTAAAACAAGAATCGTAAGCAGTAATGGTTTGAATGATTTCATAGTATGTTGGTTTAGATTTAATATGGCTACTCAGATAATGTGTTAATAGGTGCATGGGTTATAGCAGGAGAATGAGGCATCAAGTCTGTCGAGGTAGTTTATCACAGCAGAGAAACCTGCCTTCCCTGACTTATAAGGGTACTTTACTCCTGTCTGTAATTCCATCAGTTCAAAATTTGCTCTCTCGAGACGGTCATATGCATTAAGGGAGGATTTTGTGAATATTTGGTACTCTTTCATCAGTGAGCTGTATTTTTTATTGTACAATTCACATAGTTTTTGTTTCTCCTCACAACTTTTTTTGTATAGTCTGTCGACTACCTTTGCTTCCGATTCTGAGACTATTCCTGACATAGCTGTTAATTTTGCCGACCATACCTCCAGGCTGTCACGTGAAGCCTTAATTGCGGGGTCGTTCTCGATTGCCTGAAATCGAGCATTGAATTCAGATTGTATTGCAAACAGACTGTCTTTCAGATGCTGAGTCAGACTGGTAAGTTCCATCATCCTGTTTGTTTTCTGCTGATTAGCCTGATACGAAGATGGATTAGCCTGAGCAGCAGCTGCCTGCTCTGTGGCGTATGCCTGTGCCCAGGCTTCTTTACCCTGGTTACTCATTTTTGCGACACTCTGGGCTTCACTCATACTGATGTTCGCCTGTTGTTGTATCATCTTGTCAGCCATTGCCTTTTTCTCAGCATCTGTCATCTTGCCACTCTGAAGTTTCTGAATATCTTCCTGCGACATACCTGACTGGGCAACCATGTTTGCTTTTATATTATTCTCATTAGCCTTTATAAAGGCTTCTACCTCCCTGCTATACTTTTCGCTCTCCATCTTCACATTCATACGGAGAGTGCTTATTTTTTCCCTCAAAACATTTACCTCCTCCGGTTTCATGGAGCAGAGGTCTGCGGGTATCACCGGGGAGTCATGCAGAAACTGACTATCTGTATTCTGTGGCAATAATGGCAATGAGAAAAACGCCATTATCAAAGTAAAAAACAGCTTTCTCATCTTTTTATGTTTTAGGCTATAGTGAATAATTATAGTTTAATGAATTCCACTCTTCGGTTAAGCGATTTGTTTGATGGAGTGTCATTTGGAGCAATAGGAGAGCTCTCTCCCTTACCGTCAGCCTCAATACGGGATGCCTCAATGCCGAAGCTTTTGACAAGTTCATTTTTTACTGAAGCAGCTCTTCGTTTTGAGAGATCAAGGTTCGCTGCGTCAGCACCATCGCTGTCAGTATGTCCTACAATCCTGACTTTTACATCAGGGTTTTCCTGGAGTACTTTGGCTATATCATTTAGTGCTCCATACGACTCAGGCTTAACAATATCTTTATTAACATCGAAATAGATACCATAACTTACCAGCTTGCCTTCAGTGAGGAGTTTGCTGCGGGTGTCAGCTCCTGCTGTTGTAATGCGTATATTTGAGATATATGGGGCTCCTTCCTGATCCCATAATGAGAAGCGTAGCCTGTTAAAGTTACAGGGTGTATATAGTACTGTAGGCATATCAACACACTTCTGGCCTTTGTGATATATACGAACACGGCTTTTTTGCACCCAGATAATAATGTGGTTTACTTCGTTGCATACAACGGGAGCTTTCTCTGTGTCACCCACTTTCCAGTCTTTGTCCGCTGCATAGCCTTTTATGTCCCAGCCATCAGTTTTAAAAGAGACATGTACTCCGGTTTCGCCAGGATATAGGTCATCAATAGTATAGTCCTCTTCAGGCACATTAAAGAATGAGACAACGGCAGTGCATATGTCACCATCCTCTTCAGCAGGAGTAGGGATAACGTCAAACTCGAAAATAAAGTTCTCAGGCATCTTTACTTCCGGCATAAGGCAATATACGGCATCTTCTGCATTCATATGCAACCAATGGCCTTCAGCAATATTTAGTGTCTTAACCTCACCTGATCCGTTGGAGGTCCACTGTGCAGGGAAATCACCTACAGCATCCTGGGAGAAATCTTCAAAATAGAGGACTTTGTCTCCAGGAACAAAATCATATTTTGTATAGCTCTGAAGTGTTACCTTATCCTGGTTTGCTTTTGATTTCGATTCTGCTTTTGTTTCAACATCACTCTCAGTCTCCTCCTCTGCATCTTCTTCAATGGTCTCTTTTTCAGAATCCATCTCTTCATCCCCATCATCATTCGTTACGGCATCAGATATCCCTTTTTCTGCCGCATCAAGGCCCTTGTCAATTGCATTATCGACATGGTTCTCTGCCCGTTCATTTACTTTATCACGTATCTTGCCCTTAACATCGATCTGGGCATCCATATTTGTACTAATTGATAAAACGATGATAATAGAAAGAATTCTAATGAAGGTTTTCATCTGTTCCAATATTTAGATTATTTATTACGATATAAAATTATCAGCCTGAAAAAAGGTTCTCTTCCCCCAAAATAGGGTTTTTTTAGTTTTTATCCAAGTCTCTTTCTTATTATTAAAAGTGCATATTATCATTACCATTTGTTTGATGTCAAAATAAAAATCCCCCTTTATGGGGAGATTCATGAAATTCAGGGTACCTATATTTGGCAATATAAAAACAACATAACCATGAAGTCTAAAATTTCAATAATGTTTATTGTACTGATTCTGGCAGCCAGTTCGTGCAAGAAGGATGAGGTGGCGAAAGTCAGTGAAGAAGATCTTAATGTTACTGTAGAAGCAGCAACTAACATCTCAACAGGAGTACAAACTTTTGTAACCTCCTCCCTGGCAGAGGCAAGCGAGGATGGATTCTCGGGTACTGTCCCTTCTGTTTCAGTGAATACAAAGAGCGAAGCACCGCTATACGGAACCGACTACTCATGGGCAGGGCCTGATGCTGACGGGTGGTATACCAGGAGCATGAGCGGGGTGTATGAATATTATGAGAAGGTTCGGTTTCGTGATACAATAGATTATGTTATGAAGATTTCATATGATGGTGCTGATGCGACATATGAAAACACCACCACTACCCAGTTTATTAAATATGAAAAGGATGGTAAAGAGTTGTATAAAGGGTTCAGTCGCTGGGATCTGTATACCTCAGGATACAGTCATACTGCGAGAGTGGTCTGGAAAATCAGCTTTGATGAGTGGAACGCTGATTCAGGGGCAGGTATATATGACTGGTACTGGGGAGTACCACAGAATTCAGGTGGCGATATTGTTCCTTACTACAGGTTTGAGCATCTTACAGCAACAGAGACACAGGATGGCTGGCTGCATTGTCATGTGAAATTTTATGATGAAGGGAATGTTGAGATATGGGATTATGAATATGATACACCATGGGTGCCGGTACAGATGCCTGAGCTGCCTGTTATTGATAAGTAAAATGAAGGTTTGAGTTTAGAAAAGAGAGGCTGTCACTATTGAGACAGCCTCTTGTTTTTGTTTTCTATTTATATTCCAGCACCATAGCGTATGATTCAACACCGGTTACCAGCACCTGCCTTGATCCATACCCGTCTAGTCTTGCTCGTGCTATGACATTATTGGATGTCTCTGACCAATATATCAGGTTAGAGTGATAGTCGATGGCAATTGCATCGGCCCTGTCTATTCCGTCAGAAGAATCATACAGAGCATATGGAGTGCCTGTGCCATCAAGGTTTGCAACCATAACATGATCATAGTATTCGTCACACCAGTACATCTTATTGTGGTCAGGGTCAACACAGAGATTTGACGGGTAATACATTGTAGAATTTGAGTTATTCCACATTATGGCGGGTGTCCCTGAACCATCGAGGTTGCCTGATTTTATAAAACCATTAAAATCAGCAAAGTATATCTTATTGTTTACTTTGTCAATAGCAATGCCATATGCATAGTCAATAACAATTGCTCCGCTGAACAAAGCTGCAGGTGTTCCGCTACCATTTGCAGGGGCTTTCATAATCTGTCCTGAACCTGAGTTACACCAGTAGATTACACCAGTGGTGTTGTCAATAGTTATGGCAGTAGGAGTACTAATTCCGTCAGTTGATTCATATAATACTTCAACCGGGCCACTTCCGTTTTTTGGTGCTCTGAGAATACGTGAACCATCCTCCTCAGTGAAGATAAGATATCCGTTACTTGTAAGGGTAATACCAGCGGGACGGCCTGTAACGCCATCAGTTGATTCATATAGCACATCAGCCGTGTTCATTGAGTTTACCAGGTCTATCTGGTTGATGGTATTATTATCATAGAAGGTAAAAAAGAGGTTTGCTGCGGTTGTGATCTTGTCTTCATCATCATCTTTTTTGCAAGAGTTTGATACAACCAAAGAAAACATTGCGGCAAGCAGCAGAAGTGTTTTTAGCAGATTTTTCATGGGATAGACTTTTAGGTTAAACATTTAACTCAGACAATTCTTTAGATGCAAGTTAGGCACTTGTGCCGAACTTGCCAAAATTATTAGTGAACGGGATTTACATAGTTATAGCTGGAGACAGAAAAACTGCTAATGGTGAAGCCGGGCAATCAGATGAGATCTGCAAGTAATGCGTTGCCAGCCTCGATAAGATTACCGGGGGCGATTTTGAGCTGCAACCCCCTTATGCCTGCGCTTACGTATATTACAGGAAAGAGTGTACATGTCTCGTCAATAAATGTAGGGTATTTTTTCTTCATCGCCAGGGGAGAACAGCCCCCTCTGATATAGCCTGTCAGTTCAAGAATATCTTTCATGGGGACCATGGCAGCGTTTTTGTTTCCTGAAGCTGATGCAGCTTTTCTCAGATTCAATTCCTCTCCTCCGGGAATAATACAAACGAAGACACCTGTCTTGTCGCCTCTCAGAACAAGAGTCTTAAAAACATGGTCAATATCCTGCCCTAACTTAGAGGCAACAGCTATAGCGCTAAGATCATTCTCATCTACCTCATAGGCAATCAGTTCATAACTTATGCCAAGTGAATCAAGAAATCGGGCCGCATTGGTTTTTGACATAGTTACTGTTGTTGTAATTTCACATAGTGATGAATAAAAGAATCTGAGCCAGCAATACCCTGAGGAACATGGTAAGAGGGTATACTGAGGCATAAGCAGTTGACTGGGCCTGTACCGGAGCAAGTGAATTAGCGAACTCCAGTGCAGGGGGATCTGTCATTGAACCGGCAATCATCCCGCATATTTTAAGATAGTTATACTTTAGCAGTCTGGCTATCACTGCCACAGTCATTACAGGAATAAAAGTTATCATGACACCATATAAAACCCAGATGTAGCCTCCATTAACAAGGGTGTCAATGAAGCCAGCCCCTGAAGAGAGACCGACGCAAGCCAGGAAGACTATTATTCCCAGCTCGCGCATCATCATATTAGCACCGGGGGCCATGTAAAAATCTATTTTCCCAATGTGTCCCTTATGCCCCAGGAGTATTGCAACTATAAGGGTACCACCTGCCAGACCCAGCTTCACCGGTACCGGTAATCCCGGGACTGAGATGGGTATTGAACCGAGTACAACGCCTAGTATAATTCCAAGGAAGATAGGTATTGTGTTTGGAATAGCCAGCTCCATGAGTGAATTGCCTAATTCATTCCGTATCTCAGGCAACAGAGCCCTTTTCCCCACTACTCTGACAGTGTCACCCAGCTCAACTGTGGTAGAGCGGCTTGGCAGTATCTCTATATCAGCCCTGTAAATTCTTGTGATGTTAGCTTCATAACGCCTGTATATACCTATCTGCTCTATTGTTTTGCCAGCAATTTTTCTGTTGGTAATCAATACATGGAACATAGCAAGATCACCTGAAATTTCCTTTTTTGATCCTATTTCTACCGTTCCAACCTTTTTATGTAGTATATCTATATGTTTTATTGACGTCACTCCGTACAGTATGTCTCCTTCTCGCAGAACAGTGTTTTCCTTTGGGACAATGAATTCATTATCTCTGTCAATACGAGATATTGCAAGTTCATTGTCTATCTCTTTCTTGAGGTATTCAATTGTTGATCCGAAGAGCAGCGGATTAGTGATTTTAATATGAACTGTCTCAAGCTTCTGGGCGTTCTTGCTTGAATGTTTTTTGTAACCGGCCGATTCTTTGTTGATGTTAATCCTGAACAGTTTTCTAATGATAATGAATGTCAGAATTACACCTATTATTCCAAATGGGTAACAAACTGCATAACCCATTCCGGCTGCTGATGAGGTTCCGGCACTCAGAGCTCCCTGCTCGGCAAGGATCTGTTGTGCTGCACCAAGGGCAGGAGTATTGGTGACAGATCCGCACATTATACCTGCAATGGCAGCGGGAGAGATGTCTGTCACCATCTGAATTACCATGGCAACAGCAAAACCAAGGAAGACAATTATGGCAGCAAAAATGTTAAGTCTCAGCCCCTCACTTCTGAATGAGCTGAGAAACCGCGGGCCTATATTTATTCCGACAGAGTAAACAAACAAAATCAAGCCGAAATCACGTGCAAAATGAATCACATGTGGGTCTGAGGCTGCGCCCAGATGGCCTAAAAAGAGTCCTGTAAAAAGCACACCTGCAACGCCGAGTTTTATTTTACCAAAGGGGATCTTACCCAAGGCCATACCTGCAAAACCGGTGACAGATAAAAACAGAATTGTTGATGCTGTGCCTTGCGAGAAAAGGGTGGAAAAAAAATTGTTCATCAGGAAAAAGTTATTCGATCAATATATTATTTTTCATAGCAAAGAGTACCAGATGCACCGAGTTTTTTGCTCCGGTTTTATTAATGAGGCTTGACCTGTGCCCCTCAATTGTCCTTTTGCTAATGCCAAGTTTAATTGCTATTTCATTGTTTGAATATCCGGCACATATTAATTCAAGTACTTCATTCTCCCTCTTGGATAATTTTATCTCTTTTTTTTCAGCCTCAGGTGGAGGGATGCTATCATGTGCAAGATCCTTGATAATGTTACATAAGATATGATTTGAGAAAAAACTTTCGCCATTCAATACAGTGTTTATAGCCTGAAGCAACTCATCACTGCCTGATTCTTTCAGCACAAATCCCTGTACTCCGGCTTCCAGCATCTTAAAATAATAGAGTTCGTCACCGTACATTGAAAGGGCAATTATTTTAAGGTCAGGATATTTTCTTAGTGCCTCTTTTGTTGCCTCAACGCCATTCAAAACGGGCATGGCTATGTCCATGAGAACGATATCAGGAACCATATTATCAAGTAAGGCAAGAAATTCAAGGCCATTTGAGGCTTCGGCAACAACCTCCATATCGGGAGATTGGGCCAGAACAAATTTCAATGCATCACGGAAGATATTGTGATCGTCTACAATAATTATTTTGCAAGCCTTCTCCATCAGAATCCATACAGTTATTTTTTATCCAAGGCTTAAAGAGTATGCCGTATATTCAGGAGTTCTTGCCTCCTTTGCCATGTCTTCCTCCAAATTCAACAACCTTCTTCAGCAGATCATAGTAGAGAGTGATGTAGAACAGCAATGATGTCAGCCAGATAACAATGAGGTTGAACACTAAAGTATCAACGGGAATTCCAAAGACATATTTTACAGGAGCAAGAAAGTGGGCTCTCAATGAGAGTTTAGTGTTTTCAGGGTACAGGAAGATTGGTTCAAAGTTTTGAATGAGTCTGCCATCAATCCTAAGTACCTTGTTCTTTGCTGTGGCTTTTTTAACTATATCAGAAAGGAAATCATTACTATAATCATCACTAAGTTTTATATATCCATCTTTACCATATTCGTCTTGTAATGATTTGACAATGAGCGATTTCTTTTTCCCGGCAGCATTGAAAAGAGTAATGTATTTATCTTCAAGACTCTTGATAAATGCCCTGGCATCATCAGCAACAGTACGGTTAAAGCTCGCGGCATTTAAAGATTCGGGTTTGAAATCAGGAAGGTTTTCGAAAGCTGACTTTTCACGTTCGAATTCATTTCTGAGGATGAGGATGTTATCCTCCATCTT
>QKCK01000015.1 GCA_003245695.1 Bacteroidota bacterium
GCCAAGCAGTATCTTCCTGCCCTTAAGCATATGTGTCGATTTATTTTTTTGTCCGCGGCTCCTTATCGGGATTGCGGTAATAGACCTTTCCTTCTTCAAACTCTGAAAGAGCAATAAGAGTAGGCTTTGGAAGCTTCTCGTAGAACTTTGAAATCTCAATCTGTTCCCTGTTCTCAAAGACCTCTTCCAGATTATCATTGAATGAAGCAAACTCTTCAAGCTTTGAATTCAGCTCCTGTTTCATCTCTACGCTGATCTGGTTTGCCCTTCTGGTGCAAATGATCACACTTTCATAGATATTACCGGTAGGTGAATCAAATTTATTAGGATCCCTGGTTATTGTTGTAACAACAGCATTAGTCTTCTTGTAATCCATACCTTATTCTGTATCTGTTATTTTCTATTATTGTTTTACTGTCTCAATATTAAGAAACCTGGCAGTGACATTGTATATCTTTCCCACCTCCTTATCATGTAATGACTTGGGATACTCCTCAATGAAGGAATAATACTCATCAAGAGCAGCCTGATAACGCTCACGTTTCTTTGAAGGGATACTTCTCTCTGCAGTCTGAAACAATGCATCAAGCCTCAGAAACATAAGCTCTTCCCTGTATTTTGTATCCGGAAACTCTTTAAGGCTATTCGACAAAGAGACAGTAGCCGCTCTGAACTCACCCATGTCATAATAGAGACGTGCACTTATGTATGACTTCTCAACAAGCTTCTCCTGCATCTCCTTCTTCTTCTCCGAGCATTCATCGTAGCGTGAACTGTTTGGAAAACGAGTCATGAAAATAGTAAAGCTTTCAATAGCCTTCTTTGTAAATGTCTGATCTAACTCAGGCCTCGGAGAGAGTGAGTAATTACACATAGCTGCCATATAATGGGCCTCTTCAGCATTTACGCTCAACGGATACAGATCTGCAAAATCCTTGAAATACTGTTCTGCAACTTCATACTCAAAAAGCTTATAGGTAGCCTGAGCATTAATCCATGACAGTTGTTCTGCTTCTTCTGTGGCCCTATAACGTGGTATGACCTGCATCAAAAGCTCTGTCACCTTAACATATTTGCCGGCATCATAATACTCATAAACCTTCTGTTTCTTGAGTTCATAATCAGTACTCTTAAGTAGAGCATCATATTCTCCGCACGAAGAAGTAACGAGAGCAATAAGCAAAAGGATATATATCTTTGTCCTCATAATAAAAATGTTGCGCAAAATTACTATATTTTTTTTATTCATGGTCAAAAAGGGTTCTAAATGTAGCATAAATTAATTGCAAAATGTTCTTCTTAAGAAACAGTGATGACATATCAATCGCTGTGCCACAATTTTTATTTTCTCGATATTTCTCTATGATTGTGTTTCAAAATAGCTCAACCGATAAGAGGTTTATCTCATCTTTGTTCAAAAGATTGTTTATTTATTATGCTAATCTGTTGAACAAAATGGGTATAAATAGGTAGAGCACTTAGTAGTTGAATGCATAATTT
This sequence comes from Bacteroidota bacterium, assembly GCA_003245695.1. Classification (GTDB taxonomy): domain Bacteria; phylum Bacteroidota; class Bacteroidia; order Bacteroidales; family VadinHA17; genus SR-FBR-E99. The sequence continues at coordinate 1,501 of QKCK01000015.1, forward strand.
TGTCAGCATTAATCAAAACATTAACTGTCGTGGATATTTTCGCAAAGATGAGAACCAACAGAGGTGAACTTGGTAAATACCAGGAATCTGCTGATGGATACTACATGTTTCCAAAACTTGAGGGTGAGATAGGTCCCCGTATGAAGTTTATGGGAAAAGAAGTGCTAAACTGGAGTCTGAACAACTACCTGGGGCTGGCAAACGATCCGGAAGTAAGGAGAGTTGACGCAGAGTCTGCTGCCATATATGGCCTGGGAGCTCCTATGGGGGCAAGAATGATGTCAGGCCAGTCAACAAACCATGAAAAATTTGAGCAGATGGCTGCTGACTTTGTAGGCAAAGAGTCTGCATACCTGCTAAATTTTGGTTACCAGGGTATGGTATCAATAATTGACTGCCTTGTTGGGCGGCACGATGTAGTAGTATATGATTCTGAGTCACACGCCTGTATTATGGATGGTCTCAGAATTACCCTTGCCAAGAGGTTTGCCTTTGCACACAATGATATGGCTTCGTTTGAGAAGCAGCTTCAGCATGCTGAGAAAGTTGCAAATGAAACCGGCGGAGGTATTCTTGTCATTACAGAAGGTGTTTTCGGAATGGCAGGAGACCTTGGTGCTCTTGACAAAATAGTTGAGTATAAAAAGAAATATAAATTCCGTCTTCTTATTGATGATGCTCATGGCTTCGGAACAATGGGCAAAACTGGAGCAGGGACAGGAGAGCACTTTGGTGTTCAGGATCAGGTTGATGTCTATTTCGCAACCTTTGCCAAGAGCATGGCCGGAATTGGTGGCTTTGTTGCAGGTGAAAAAGACATTGTCAGTTATCTTCGTTTTAACCTCAGGTCGCAGATATATGCCAAATCACTGCCAATGGCGATGACACTTGGAGCAATAAGGAGACTTGAACTTATTAAGGAACATCCTGAATACAAGGAAAACCTGTGGAAAATTGTTCGTGCACTACAGTCAGGATTGAAAGAAGCCGGCTTTGACCTTGGCAAAACTGAGTCTCCTGTCACACCTGTATTCCTTCAGGGCGGTGTACCCCAGGCTACACATATGATTAAAGATCTAAGAGAGAACTATGGAATATTCTGTTCTGTTGTAATCTATCCTGTAGTACCCAAAGGCGTGATAATGCTAAGAATTATTCCAACGGCTGTTCATACCCTTGAAGATGTGAAGTACACCATCGATTGCTTCAAGGAGATACAGAAGAAACTCACTGCCAATGTTTACCCGGATACAATGGCAGAGTACAGAAAATAGTGTTTTTTGTTATAATAAAAAGAGAGGCCGCCTATGCGGTCTCTCTTTTTTAATATGTTTTACCTACCCGATAGATAATAAACTGAATACCTGTAAGGGTTGATGATATAAGTAAATCTAACGTGCAAAAGACTTGCTGAGGAAGGGGAAAGAAGCATCTATCCCGCTCTTCCAATACTGCCAGGTATGAGCCCCATCTCTTATCCTGAATTCATGAGCAATACCGGCATCACGCATAGCTATATGAAGTTCGGAATTACCTCTGTATAGGAAATCATCATCACCACAATCTATATAATATCTGACGCTATTAAGCTGATCTGCCGGGATTGATTTCAGCAGCCAGAAAATACTCTCGTTTTTCCATTTGTCATTAATACGTTTCTCACCC
>QKCK01000160.1 GCA_003245695.1 Bacteroidota bacterium
GGAGCAAGCTCATCAAGGCAATGGTCAATTAAAAAAACTGTGGAAAAACTATTACAAAAAAAGAGTAATTTTAAATGTATAACCTGTAAACTTTTTTCAGGACGAGTCATCGTGCAGTGGGTATCGGTGATTACGGATCCCGCTCCGCGGGACTTCGTCACTCCGTTCCTCAGCTTTCGGCTTTGGACTTGAGGAGCGAGACAAGACAAAAGCCGTCAGTCCCGTATAAACGTATAAACGCATCAACATATAAACATATAAACTATGCCCACACGGCACCAGATACTTAATGACATCAGAAATTTTTGCTTTTACTCCCTGGTTATGTGAACTTTGCATTTAACAGAACTCCGAAGTGAGAGCATCATCAACTCAGTGTTTAATCTTAAAAACAACAATCATGAAAAGAACAAGGATCTACGCAGATGTACTTATTGCCATCATGATCATTATATTATTGGTCATGTTTCTGGAATTTCTTGCCACCACAGATATATATAATGAATATGTCAGCAGAACCGTCATACAACATTATGCCCCGGAATCGGTTGATGCATTACCTTCATACTCAGCTAATACCATTGAGTGGAAGGTTTTCAGTTTTAGCTATTTCTCCAGGGTTATTCTTATTATCACATCATTAGTACTTTCAATCAGAATCTCTCTGAGAATCCGGGAGGAAGTGCCCGGGGCCTGACAGATATGCAGAATCTCAAATGACTTCCTCCTTTTGAAAATCTATAAACTGTATTGCTGTACTAAGGCATGGCTATGATAATATCACAAACATCATTACCGGTGTTTCAGGTTGACAGTATTCATGCCGTCTCGGGAATATATCCCCACTCAATAAGGTCTTCTTTACTTTGTATCTCTCTGGTACCGCCATCATGTATTATTATAACTCGTGTGGCAATATCAAGGATGTTTCTGTAATCATGATCGGTGATTATAAAGCCTTTATCAACTGATTGCTTCCTTATCAGCTCTTTAATCGCCTCTCTATAAACAGGAGCCAAACCGTTGAAAGGTTCATCAACGAGGGTAAATGCCGAGTCAGAGTAAATGACAAGGAGTATCTCCAACAGCCTTCTCTCACCACCGGAAAGGTGCCTGCTTTTTTTATCAAGCATAGGTACAATTAAACCATGCGATTTCATCTGTTCCGCTCTTTCTTTATCGCAAAAGAGGTCGATGATTGTCCTGGCTTTTATGTGACCCGGCAGAAAACCATCCTGCGGCAGATATTTTATCAGTCTGCGGTTATCAAAAAGACCATCCGTTATCTTATCCCCTACTCTCACAAACTTCGTGTCGGAGGGGATTGAGCCGAAGATGATCTTCATGAGAGTGGACTTTCCGGCACCGTTACGCCCAAGCAATCCTATTATCTCTCCCTTCTGACATGAGATAAACACATCAGTCAATACCTGCCTGGTGTCATAACTCTTTATTACGCTATCAACATGCAACTTAATCATACCAGAATAAAAACAAGTCCAATCAGAATACTGAAGGCAAATGTCACAATCCAGAGGCTTAGCCTGCTGAGTCCCAGATTGTAATAGAAATAGTACTCTTTTGTATTTCTTACCTCGTAGATAAAATAATGAAACAATGGCCCAGATAAGATATATGAGATACCGATTGATTTCAGTGTAAAGTCCACTGTTAAACGTGATCCCAAAAAGCCCAACGCAGCTGATAATAACAAGGAAGGAATAATCAGTTTGCGGTAGAATATCAAAACAGCTTTACATATTCGCATGAAATCTTTTCTGTCTGCATTGCACCACTAAAATAGTAAATAAAGTTTGTAAAGTTTGTAAAGTTTATAAAGTTCATAAAGTGGGAATCCATGAAGACCCGTTGGCTGTAAGGCAGGGTAAAAGTGAGGGGTGAGGAATGAGGAGTGAGGAATGAGGGGTGAGGCGGAAGACAAACCTGTCCGCCGAAGGGCAACGAAGGCGGAAGTAAAAAGACAAAAGTGAAGGCCGCCCGCCGAAGGTTAACAAAGGCGGAAGGAAAAAGATAAAAGAGAGGAAATGAGGGTTAAGAGATGCAAAGTACGTCCCTATCCACCCTAAATAAACCTTGATTAAATGTTATGCCGCTCATATTTAGCTAAATCCGCACAATGTTTTATGACTGGCTGTTGGCACCTGTTGTTCAGCTAATTAAATAATCTAATGCTGAATTTTTATCATCAAATGATTTGAAATTCATTCCAAATAGTTTAATAATGCTGGTTAGAAGAATGTTTTTTGCACCAGTAACTCCCATAAATGCACCTTTGATAGTTAAATGTTTCGTCTCTTCTAAAAACCTGTTCGCTGCTGTCATGTATTTGGGAGGAGTAAAACAACCTGTATAATCAGCACAAAAAAGATACTTTTTATTATCCTTAAGCACCATGTCTTTATGGGCAGTAAGAATAGCAATCATTTCCTCCTCTTGTTTAACATTAGAATAATCAATAAAGATTATTTCTTTCCCTTTGTGATAAATTTTCTTTACTCTTTCCATAATAGAAAATTTTAAGTTGTTTAACCATATTAAAGTTAGTCCATTTTCAAATAATAGGCACAAGATTTTAAATTATTGGTACCAACCTGCTAATAAACTGCCTTTTATGGTGCTGATTCAGCAGAATAATGATGCATAAACATACCTTTTGTTCTGTTTTAATTATCCTCCTCTACGATCCTACGGCAGCAGTCCGAAGATAGGGAACGCATCAACGCTGACTCGTCCTGAAAAAAGTTTACAGGTTATACATTTAAAATTACTCTTTTTTTGTAATAGTTTTTCCACAGTTTTTTTAATTGACCATTGCCTTGATGAGCTTGCTCCGGAGTGAGCATCTGGCAACTTAAATGAGGCCTTAAAGGCCTTAATGTATTGTATTTTTCAATAGCGTAGCTTACCTGTCTGATGTCTATGTTATTGTGATTGTTAGACTTAATATTTAAATATTCATCTTTAAGTATCCCATTTATCCTTTCTGCAATAGGATTCTCAAGAGGATCTCCATTTTCCGTCATGCTGATTTCTATTTCATTATCTCGAAGCAGATCGGTATACTCTTTACTGCAATACTGTATTCCCCGGTCAGAATGATGAATAAGTCCTTGTATAGGTTGACATCTGTTTTTTATAGCGTCCTGAAGAGAGTTTACAGCATGGATACTGTCAAGGTTCTTCGCCAGTCTATATCCCAGGATCTTCTTGGAATAAGCATCAGTAATCAAGAAAAGGTATAAAAACTCATTCTTTGTCCTGATATATGTTATATCGCTTACCCATATCTGATCGGGCCGATATGGGACTATATCCTTTATCAGGTTAGGATATCTTCTGTACCAGTGTCTGGAGTTAGTTGTTATATGTTTTCTTTTCCTGGACTGAACAAGCAAATGCTCTGAGGCTAATAGTGTAAACAAAGCATCTCTTCCCATTTTTATGCCCAGTCTTTCTATATCTGCTTTGATTATAAAATAGAGTTTCCTTACACCTATCCTGGGGTGTACTTTGCGGATTGCCGAGATCAGTTGAAGTACAATATAGTCTTCAGCTATGACTTTTTTTTGATATTTTATGTTCTTATAATATGCTTGTCTGGTGATACCAAACAGTCTGCATATCCTCTCCAGACCCAGATGAGGATAGCGATTTTTTATTTCTTGGACTGTTTGGTAGTGGATTTTTTTCTGATACTGACCTTTAGCTGATCTTCTGCTATATCGATCATTCTTGACAGACCTTCTGATCTTATTTGTTCATCTTCAAGCTTTCTTTCAAGCTCTTTAATGCGCTTAATCAAAGCTTCTTTATCAGATTGTTTGTAATCCATGCTACGATGATAATCACTTGATTTACCATCAAATTTACGAATCCATCCAATAATTGACGAGCTTCCTCGGATATTATACTTCCTAATAGCTTCAGCTTTTGAAAGTAAGCCCGATTGTACTTCCCAGACAATCTCTCTTTTTAATGAATCTGGATAAAATTTATTCCCTCTCATAAATTTACTTTTTGTGTAAACCTATTTCAGGACAAGACATCAACGCATCAACGCATCAACGCATCAACGTATCAACAAACAAACAAACATATAACCCCCCAACCGTCCTTGCACCCCGGCCTACGATAAGAGTAAGACTATTTCTTGAATGTGCTTAGCTTCTCATAGTTGTCGGCAACAAACTGGCTGGCAGGCGTGTTTCCGCAGCCGGGGCAGGTTAAACTATACCAGCCGTTTAATGTATTGCATTTTGTGCAGGAATGCCTGGCAACTATTTCGGTATACCATCTCTCCCATCCTACTTCCCTGATACGGTCCAGCGACTGAAACAACTCAGCCCTGTGCGCCATTTTGGTCTGAAACTCCCTTAGTTGCTGGCAGGGATACTCACTGCATTCAGAACAAAACTCAATCTCTTTTTGCTCACTGCATTCCCTGAAAAAACAGCTCTTGCAATGGGCTGAAAGAACATCGCTTCTGCACCCTTTACATCGTACCTCTTCAAAAGGTATGTGTAAACGCTCTGCTATCCCCTTCAACTGGTCAGTATTATTCTCCTGTGTCGCAATGTAGATACCACACGATCTGCACAGTAATCCACACACAGCGGCAGTCTTCTTATCAGGTAAAACACTGTTCATGTCACGCTGCTATTTGATAATGAATCATTACACTTGTCCTCTCTTTAATCATGTCCCAGACAGGACAGACGCCTTTAAGTGATGCTATCATTTCATCAAACTCACCGGCGATCAACCCTGGGGCTTTAATGTCTATATACAGATGTATCTCTTCAAGTGAAGTAGGATGTGATTGCCGGCGTGCACCTTCTGTCTTGACTGAAAAATGCTCAATGCTTTTGCCCTGTCGTCTCAGCATAACAAGTAAAGCTGTAGATATACATGACGATAAGCTTAACAACAGCAACTCAAGAGAGGTGTACCCAAGATTATCGCCCAAGGGAGGAATGTAATCTATTGCGATGGGTTTGTTACCCTCAACAATACCTTCGAATAGCAAACGGTCGTTGACGAGATCTAATGATGCTGTGAGCTGTTTATTTTTGTCTGTCATAGCTTGATGATTTAATATTTTAACGTAAAAATAGCGTAGCAGGAACATTTCCCGGCATGGCATTAATGCCATTCTCATATGTTGATATCGCCATTTTATTTAAGTAATTTTAAACAAAATTCTTAAGCTCATGACCATAGCATTTTTAGCATACCCCAAATGCTCCTTATGGAGTCTGATAGGCTCTTACGAGATACTTCAGAAAACATGCAGAATAGCAGAGATTTATGCGGACAGGTTTCATGTCAGGCAACGCTGCAACTTACTTATAGTATCATCAACCCGGGAGAAGACAATAGAGGGCAGCTACGGTAACGTTTTCGGGACAGACAAGACAATTTACGAGATTGAGAGACCTGATATCCTGGTTATACCAGGGTTCGACAGGGGTTTTGATTCAATTCTGTCGGATGGTGAGATGATTAATAAGATTCGGGAGTTCTATAACGAAGGCACTGATATGGCGACGGTATGTACAGGCTCTTTTATTCTTGCTGCCACCGGACTGCTTGATAACAAAACGGCAACCACGCACTGGCTTTATTCGCGTGAGTTTACCAACAGGTTTCCAAAGACGGAGTTGGTGATTGACAGGATGATGATTGACTACGACCGCATCTGTATGAGCGGAGGTGCATCATCATTCCAGAATCTGATGATCTACCTCGTTGAGAAATACATCAGCAAGGAACTGGCAATCTTTATGACGAAACTGCTTCTTATTGATAACGACAGGTTTCTGCAGAGCCCTTATGCAATTTTTAACGGACAGAAGACACACGGGGATGAGTCGGTATTGCTGGCACAACAAACCATTGAGCAACGGGTAAATGAGTTTATCACTATTGACGAGCTAGCCCGGATAACCAATATGAGTAAACGAAACTTCCTGCGACGCTTTAAGCAGGCAACAGGCGATACTCCTTTTGTATATATGCAGCGCACCAAGATTGAAGCAGCCAAGACGCTGATGGAGGATTCGCAGGACCAGCTTACAGACATTGCCATGAAAGCCGGCTACAATGATTTTTCATCATTCCGCAAGTCATTCAAAAAATACACAGGAATCGCTCCCCAGGAGTATCGTAAAAAGTATACCTATTCGTACTGTGCGGGATAGAAAGTATTGGTTGTAAGGCTGCAGGTAGCTCTGAGGGATGAGACTTGAGATGTGAGATATGAGACTTGAGTGATGAGACTTGAGTGATGAGACTTGAGTGATGAGACATGAGGAGTGAGATAAGACAAAAGCTGAGAAACGGAGTTTCGAAGTCCCGTGAAACGGGAACAAAAGTTGATCTGTGAGGTGTTGATGCGTTGAGGTGTTTAGTCGTTAAGTATTCAATAGTTTACAGGTGATCACGGACCGTCACGGCGCTGATGGCCGGGATCTCCCCTGATATATGTTTTACTGTTTTACTTCCTTATGCCGGTTGTGGCCGATGTTTATTAAGACCTCATTACCTGTCCGATAAACCGTTCAAGCTTACCGCCATCAAGTCTGCCATCTGTTCTGACACCACTGCATACATCGACACCAAACGGCTCCACCGCCTCAACAGCATCCCTGATATTATCCGGATTCAATCCACCGGCAAGAAACACCGGGCATTTTGCGTTTAGTGTTATCAGCCTGCTTAACTGCCAGTTGTGTACCCTGCCGGTACCACCAAGCTCCTTCACTGCCAGCCTGGGATTACCGCTGTCAAGAAGCAGGGCATCCACCAGTGGTGATATGTTGACTGCCTCTTCCACAGACGATTCGTCGATAACATGTATCACCTGTACTATCTTAACGGATGGCAGAGCCTCCCTGATCTGCTGATATGACCCTGTGGAGAGTGTGTCAACAATCTGGATTGCGCTTGTATTTGTACGCCGGTGATGTTCTATTATCGCTCCCGCTGATGTCTCGCTTGTAAGCAGAAAGGTAGCTATCGGCGGAGGGATGGCAGAAGCAATCTCA
>QKCK01000093.1 GCA_003245695.1 Bacteroidota bacterium
AGAGGAGAGAATTATGTATCTGACGTTCTGTGTGGTATATCTTATGTGACTCCTGCCAACGCCAGGAATTGGTATAATCCCTGTCAGGCCTTCGTAGATGTCCGTATTATTCTATAAACTTATTATTAATATTGGGAATTATTATTATACAAGAATGGGTGATGATTATAAGTGGTCTGAATTAGAGAATCAATCGATTAACGGGTACCAGTATTATGAAAACTTTGGAACTACTTTTGATGGAAATAGAAACAAATTGTTAGGGATCAATTTTTCACACCTTGAGCTTAGTAAAAAAATACAGAACAAATATAACTTCATTAATGATATTATACATGAAAGATGGTATCACGTGACCCGTTTTTAGATGGTGAAGTATGGGATGAAAATACCAAAGGTAAACTATGGGAAGGAGAGGCATATCGGAATCAAATGAATGACCCTATATGGTCAAAATGCTCTAAAACATATTGTGATTTTATTTATTATGAAGCCTATAGAAAGTATTGTCGAACATATAATTTGAAATTCAATGAGTAGACTTGGTTTTTGCTCAATTTTAGGACTTGTAATTTTTTCCTGCACTATTTTCTCGTGCCAAAGGCAGCAACGAGTGCCATGTATTAGAGAGTTTATATACCAACAGACTAAGGCTGTTGGCCCCGAAGCATTTGTTTGCATTTTAAAGACAAATGATAATAATCTGGATCGATTATTAGCAGAAAAAAGTAATCGATTTATTTACAACTACTCTGGAGGCATTTATAATATTGATACACTTGGATTCTCATCCTCATCACCTTGCTATGTTATTTATGAAGGGACGGACAATTCCATAAAGTTGATTCAGATAGTATTTGGATTATCTAGAATTCCCACGAATACGTTAGACTCTTTAATAAAGAAAACCGAGAAGGATATTTGCATTGAGCTATTAGACACTATTACTAAAAAAAGGTGGATTCTAAGAAAATGTAACAATTAATAGATTTCCTGATTCCTGTATCATATGAGTTAGCGTTTCCATGTTTTAATCAGTTGGAATATTTTGTAGTCATTTAGCGTAATAATAACCAGAACCCTAGGTGACCGGGGTTTTGTTTTAAGATGCCAATCGAGGAGCTTAGGGTACCAGAGCGAATCTTTACCTGTCGCTTTTAGACAATTCAAAACCTTCTGCATTACATCAGGTATTTCTTTGTAATATGAATCTTTCTTCGACCGCCATTCGGGGTCGCATGGCAGGGTGGGGATGCATTGTGTTACAGGGCTGCGATGCCTCCGGCATCGGGAGTTGTGTGATGTTGTTGGTTATACGAGGAGATAATTATATGTCTGGCGTTCTGTGTGGTATATCTTATGTGACTCCTGCCAACGCCTGGAATTGGTATAATCCCTGTCTGGCCTTCGTAGATGCCCACATTATTGTAGAAACTCAAAAATCGACTAAACGCATCAACGCATCAACGCATCAACGCGTCAACATCACTTTGTTTATCCACCCTCTTTTTGGATTGATCCGTTTTATGGCAATGAAGGACTAACTAAATTGAAAAAACCCGGGTAACCCGGGCTTCTCTACAATACATAGCTTAACAGTTGTTAGATCTGAACATCAGTTTCTTAGAGGCAAAATCTATTACTCTGAGAGCTAGATAATGTTCTTTGATAACCCTGTCAGATTACTTGTTCTGAGCTGCTATTTCTTGAGCACTGTCTTCAGCACCTCATCCTTATCGAGCTTTTTGGTGCAGAAGAACCAGTCGTAACAGTGCATGTCCTTTTTGTTCTCCATACGATCTTTCGCTACACCGCATGATCCGGCTGTGGGGACGATGACATCATCACCCGGCTGCCAGTCGGCCGGAGTGGCCACTGCGAATGCATCAGCTGTCTTAAGGGCTATAAGTACCCTGTACAGCTCCTCAAAATTACGGCCGAGGCTGAGAGGATAATATATTATCGTACGTATGATCCCTTTGGGGTCAACAAAAAATACCGCCCTCACAGCTTTGGTGCTGCTCTCACCGGGCTGAAGCATACCGTATTTCTTTGCCACCTCCATGGTGATATCTTCTATGAGAGGGAATTTCACCTCTACATCTTTTAATCCTTTGTATTCAATCTTCTCTTTTATGGTTCTGAGCCATGCTATATGGCTGTAGAGGCCATCAACAGAAAGACCAACAAGCTTACAGTCGGCCTGCTCAAATTTCTCCTCCATTGAGGCAAAGGTCATGAACTCAGAGGTACATACCGGTGTGAAGTCAGCAGGATGACTGAAAAGAATTGCCCAGTGACCGCTATAGTCAGCCGGAAAATTGATCTCACCCTGCGTGGTTACTGCTTTGAATTCCGGAGCCTTGTCACCTATACGTGGCATAGGAATAAACTGTGTGTTTTCGTTTTCCATTTTTACTTATTTGATTTAATTGTTATTTTCTTGATAGCATAAGCTCTATATCCTCTTTCAGAGAGTCAAGATCTTCCTCATGCTCTACCTCGTCAGACAGTATCTGGAGTATCATATTGTATGTCACAGGATCGCCCTCCCTGGTTATGTCAAGCAGGTTGTTATATGTCTTTATGGCGCACTGTTCACCAAGGATGTTCTGTTTAAGAACCTCCTCAACATACGGGTCAACAGGAGCATCATAACCACAGTTCGAGATTTTTGTCCATTCGTCAGGAGAGAGAACAGGTGTGCCGCCAAGCTGGATTATCCGTGTTGAAATCAGTTCGGCATGACCCAGCTCTTCTGTTGCATGGATGTTCAGTTCAGATATCACAGCATCTTTCATCGGGCCCTTTACAACCTTGGCTCCAACCCAGTATTGGTAGTAGGCAAGCCATTCATCAGCCAGGGCTTTGTTTAAAAGATTAAGGAGATCATCTACATTCATCTTTACTATTTCTCTTCCTTTTTGTGCCATAACAATAAGTTTTAAGTTTATACTTTGCGTTTAGGATTGTTCAAACAATACATCTTCATAACAACAAGAAACAAGCTATTGTTTGGTTGAAACAGAAAAAAAGTAAAAAAACGGCAGGTGGTAATAATGCTTACCTGGTCATCTGGAACAGCAGTTCACCACCGGCCATTATCTCATCATGGGTGATCCATCTCCTGTCCAGCACCTTGCCGTTAAGGAGGACCTTCTTTACATGAACATTGGAGGGTGACAGGTTTATTGCTTTTATGGTGAAGCATCTTCCGTTTTCGAGATTGATGGTTGCCTCTTTAACAAGGGGACTGCCAATATCATACCTGTCGCTGCCCGGAGCAACAGGGTAGAAACCCAGTGAGCTGAAGATATACCATGCACTCATCTGACCACAGTCGTCGTTGCCACCCAGACCGTCAGGTGAAGGCTTGTACATGCGTGGCAGAATATACCTTACCCAGTACTGAGTCTTTGCCGGTGCTCCGGCATAGTTGAAGAGATATGCCACGTGGTGTGATGGCTCGTTACCGTGGACATAGTTACCAATAATACCATCGCGGGTTATGTCTTCTGTCTCTGCAAAATACTTGTCGGGTAACTCCATGGTAAAGAGTGAATCGAGATGAGCTACGAACCTCCTGTCTCCTCCCATCAACTTTATGAGTCCCTCAGGGTCATGAGGCACATAAAGGCTGTAGTTCCATGCATTACCTTCAATGAAACCCTGGTTGTGGGTACTCAGCACATCAAACTCTTTACGGAATGATCCGTCTGCTGATCGCGGGCGCATATATCCGATGGACGGATCCCATACATTAAGGTAGTTTTTGGAACGTTTTTCAAACTCAACGAGTATATCCCGGTAGCCTTCAGGCAGGAGACCGTTATACTGTTTGTCTTCCATCATCGATTTGATTGCCTGTGCAATGCACCAGTCGTCGTATGCATATTCAAGTGTCACTGATACTGATGAGCCTGATGTCTCCGAAGGCACATATCCCATTTTCATATAGTCTGACAGGCCGTCATACCATCCGTTGTGCGCTGTGGTGACACATGCTTCGAGAGCTCTTGTATAATCAAATCCACCGATCTTCTTTACCATGGCATCTGCAATGACAGGTACGGCATGATATCCTATCATACACCAGTTCTCATTTGCATAATGTGACCATACCGGCAGCATGTGATGTACGCTCTGATCATAATGTGCCAGCATGGAGCTGATCATCGAGGCATTTCTTTCCTGTTGTATTATGTTAAACAGGGGATGCAGTGCCCTGTATGTGTCCCATAGCGAAAAGGTGGTGTAGTTCTCAAAGCCGTCGGAGGTGTGAATGTTCTGATCCAGCCCTTTATATCTTCCATCCAGGTCTTCATACAGGGTGGGAGAAAGGAATGCGTGATACATGGCTGTATAGAAATTAACCATATCGGCTTTGTCGTACATAGAGACGGATATCTTTGACAATTCCTTCTCCCACATCTCCTCACCCTGTTTTCTTGCGGCATCGAAGTCAGCCTTAGGTACTTCTGCTATCAGGTTTGCTACAGCACCTTCAGTTGATACGGGTGAGAGGGCTACTCTGAGCACTATCTGTTCATCTTTGTCTGCTGTAAAGTCAAAGTGCCCGCGGATCTTCTTACCTGCCGCCTCAGGGAAGTTGTCTGTCTGGTTAAAACGTTTCCAGAATCCACGGTATACCTGTTGTTTCTCAAGGCTGACAAAGCCATATTCCTTAATGGGTTTTGAAAAGGCGATGGCAAAGTATACAGTGCGTGTACGTGCCCAGCCGTTTGTCTGCCTGAAGCCTGTTACCAGGGTGTCATTCTCAACACGAAGGAAGGTCCAGACATCTTTGTTATCATAGTTATATATTCCATGCACCATGTCAAGAATGATATGGGCATCGCCGGCTTCCGGAAAGGTATACCTGTGCACCCCGGCATGCATTGTGGCTGTCATCTCCGCCCTTATATTATCATCATCAAGGGTGACAGCATAATAGGCCGGTGATGCCACCTCGCTGCTGTGTGAATAGGATGAGCGGAAGCCGGAGAGCGGATCTGAAGCTGTGCCAGGATTCATCTGCAGCCTGCCCATTGATGGCATAATTAAAATATCGCCGAGGTCAGAATGGCCTGTGCCACTGAAATGAGTGTGACTGAAGCCTACAATAGTAGAGTCAGCATACTGATAACCTGCACAGTACTTATATACATCTCCGTTGTACTTCCCATCAGCCTCATAAGGGATTGTATCAGTATCGGGCGATAACTGTACCATGCCAAACGGCACTGTTGCACCCGGATAGGTGTGCCCCATCCTGTCTGTACCTATAAGCGGATTCACATAATTTATAAACGACTGCGAAAGACAAACTGCCGGAAGAATAATAAATGCCAGTGCTGATATTATGCTTTTCATTGTTTCAGATAATGATTGTTTAATATGTCTAAGATAAAGAAATGGACGATAAAGGGTATATAAAGAATTAATTATCCGGAATAATAATTGCGGGAATGGCTTTATTGACCTAACTTGAATTGGAAAACAGGGGTGAAATGAAGGTGAAGAATATCTGGGGTATACTGTTTTTATTCCTTATTCACGGTGCCATTGTCAGAGCTGATACTATTCCTTTGTTGTCGTCAGCCATACATCTTAATTATGGCTTTATCATCCCTCACTCGAGAGCTATAGAACCCGTATCGCATACAAATCCGGCCGGGGTAGAGATAAGTCTGAATACCCTCCACCTGTCGCCTTACAGCATGCGGGTATTCAATTCATACTGGTTCTCCGGGATACAGGCTGGTTATTTCAATTTTCAGAACCCGGATATTGGTACAGCATGTACCATCACTCTGTTTGCCGAGCCTGTTATAGCATTCAATAATTCTTTTATGTTTACTGTACGGGGAGGAGCCGGCTTATCTTTCAATACCAGGATATATGATGAGGAGACTGACACTGTAAATAAATTCTTCAGCACCAGGGTCAGTTTCTCACTCTATATAAGCACCACTATGAGATACAGGGTTGCAGACAACCTGCTGCTATCTCTCTCAGGTAATTTTAACCATATCTCTAACGGGGGCTTCAGACAACCTAATTACGGGATGAATTTCCCTACTCTGTCGGCGGGGGCAGAGTATTATTTCAAGGGTTATAACTCGCCGCCGAATATCGTTCACAAAACAAGTGATGTTCAAAAGAGGAGCCCATATCTTACTGCAGGAACACTAGTCTCGTTAAGAGTGGCTGATAAGACAGACCTTTTTCCGGAGAAAAAATGCACTGCCATTGGATTTCAGGTCCGCTATGCCAGGCCATTAGGTCAGATATATTCTCTTAATGGAGGTGCAGAATTTATACTTGATGGATTTATAAAGGAAAAAATATACCGGGAGAATGGGGATGAGGATTATAAAAGGCTTGCCATTACTGCCGGACAGGATTTCATGTTTGGTAATGTATTTTTCGTTCAGTATTTTGGAGTATATGTCTATTCTCCCTATCCACCACCACGAAGGCTATATCAGAAATATGAACTATCATATAAGTTCAGAAACGGATTTATGGCAGGTGTTTTTCTTAAGGCTCACCTGCAGGAGGCTGAAATGCTTGGAATAGGGTTTTACCGGATGATCTCAGCAGCTAAAAACTGACCCGGGGTGAACCGGTTTTTTAAAACAACTCACTTTATTTAACTTTTTTGAAACAAAAACGAATAAAAATCGTTTAATTTGTAAAACTACCAAAAGAGTAGGATAAGTAGGAAAAACAAAAAACAATGAAAACGATCAGAAAAGAAGGCATAGTATTGTTCCTGGTGCTGTTTATGATGCCGGCGGTGTTATGGGGTCAGAAGAGGGCGGTTTTGATACCCTCCGAAAGCAATATTACCATAGAGGGTACATCGTCGCTTCACGATTGGGAGGAGAAGGTAGAAAAGTTTGATGTGGTGATGCAGTTGCAGTCGCCCGGGGCCGATATAGAGAGTATTGGCAGTGTGAGGTTTTCAGCCCGGTCGGGTGCGGTGGTGAGTGACAACTCTTTAATGACAGGGAAGACACATGATGCCCTTCAGGTAGAGAAATACCCTGAAATACTTTTCAGGTCAACTGAAGCGGTCCCGCTAGAAGTTAAGGGCAGTAGTTTTAAGGGTTCTATGGTTGGAGAGCTTGTGCTCAATGGTGTAACACGTAAGGTAGTGATTGGATTTTCAGGCTCATTTACAGGAGACAAAATTATTGTTTCAGGGAGCAGAACACTGAAGATGTCAGAATACAATATCAAGCCACCTACAGCTATGTTAGGTACATTAAAGACCGGTGATGAGGTGACGATCCTCTTTAATCTGAAATTCAGGATCCAGTAATAAACAAATAAATAAAAACGAAAAAATGAAAAGGCTGGTTTTATTAATATCATTAGTGCTGATGATCTCTGCGTATGGCTGGGGTCAGTTTGAAGAGCCGCAGATTACGGGCGATGATTTTGAGAAGGTGAAGGTTTCTGTTGGAGCTGACTTTGCCATGCAGTATCAGGTACTTGATCATTATGCTGACAGTGCTCTTATTCCGTTGGGTACAGGTTTTAATCTCCCCACCGCGAATCTGGTTACTGAGGCAATACTTGCGCCGGGGATAAAGGTGAATCTAACCACATATCTCTCAGCGCGGCATCATAATGAAGCCTGGGTGAAGGGTGGATACCTTATAATTGACAAGCTTCCGTTCATCAATTCTGACAAGGTAGATCATATCATGGATTATCTGACCCTCAGGGTTGGGGATATGGAGATAGACTATGGTGATGCACATTACAGAAGGTCTGACAACGGGCATGTAACATCAAATCCTTTTGTTGGCAATTATATAATTGATGCATTCACCACTCAGATAGCTGCGGAGGTGCTCTTCAGGTCAAACGGGTTCCTGCTTATGGGAGCAATTTCCAACGGTACTCTAAAACCAGCACTGACTGGATACAGTACTACAGCAGGCTATACGGCATACGACGCGCACAAGGAGCTTGCATATTACTGGAAAGCTGGTTATGACAAACAGCTGAATGATGATCTGCGACTGAGACTTACCTTATCAGGATATCACAGTCCGAAGAATCATTTTGGATCACTCTATTATGGTGACAGGGCTGGATCGAGATATTATCTGGTGATGAACAGAGTGACAAACAATGCTGCTGATGTAGATATTACCAAGAATCATCTCTCGGGGAACTGGGGTCCGGGTATTCTTGACAAGGATAACTCTCTTATGTTGAACCTGTATACAGAGTACAAGGGGCTTGAGTTCTTTGGCACATATGAAACTCTGAATGGCACCCTGCTGAGTAGTGCTGAGACAAAATTCAATCAGTATGCTGTTGAAGGGCTATACCATTTTGGAGGTAAGGATCAGTTTTATGGAGGAGTAAGATATAATTATGCTTCAAATGATGCCGATCAGTCAATCAGCAGGATTCAGGCGGGAGCTGGATGGTCAATAGTTGATCCTATACTCATTAAGCTTGAGTATGTTAATCAGAAATACACCAACTTCATTTCAAATTATGGGTCGGAGGCTGGTTTCAAAGGTGTGATGTTTGAGGCAGCAATATCGTTCTGATAAAATGTTTTGGTATGTAAGAAATATGATTATTTCAGGAGCACTCCTTTTCAATGGAGTTGCTCCTCTTTTTTCTCCTCTCTATGGACAACCGTCTGATGGAGAGCGAGGCTGTTCAGATTATATTATAATTAATGGAGAATCAAATGTAAACAGTTTCTCTTTTAACTATTATAATGCTTTTTCACCGGTGGTGGGTGAGAGCTGTACGGGTAGCGGGAGTGACAGGGTTGAGATAGATGTCAGGGTTAAGGATTTTAATACCCGCAATCCGTTAATGTACAATGATTTTCTTGATCTTCTCAGGGCGTGTGACTACCCAGTGATAACCATAGATTTCCCTGTTGAGGTATTGAATCAGCCATTTGGGAAATATATCTCTCAGGTTGATATCTCTCTGGCGGGTAAGAGAAGGTCATATACCATGGTTTGGGACATAGCCCGATGTTCAGAAGGCTCTTATCTTTCAGGATCAAAATCGCTTCTTCTGTCTGATTTTGATCTGAGAAGCCCCGAACGGCTTAATGGTCTCATTAAGGTTAAAGATGAAATAAGTGTTAGTTTTGGGTTTATTGTTAACTTTAGGGTTGTTAATCAGGTTTCATCAGCCAGGTGAAGATAAGTACCAGAACACGATATGGTCTCAGAGCAATGCTTGAGATTGCCAGGGGAGAGAGTGCTATCCTTCAGAAGGATATTGCAGAAAACCAGGGTATTTCCAATAAATATCTTGATCAGATAGTACACTCATTGAAGACTGCTGGTCTCATATCAAATGCCAGAGGTAAGAAGAGTGGTTATGTATTAACCCGTGATCCGGGAAAAATCACACTATATGATATTCACAGGGCATTTGACCCCGAGGTGTGTCTTGTTGAATGTCTGTCAGAGAACATTAAATGTGAATTGTCTGATACCTGTCAGGCACAGCCGGTTTGGTCGGGTCTCAATAAGATTGTGATTGACTATATGCGTTCTGTTACTCTTGAGAGCGTACTAAAAGGGAAAGAGAGCTTACGGAATAAGTGATTTCCTAAATCTTTAGCATTTGCATTATCTTTCTTCCTGTATCTTCAGAAGTTCTGCTGAATTTCTTCTGTTTTTCAATACTCTGGCATAATCGCGTGCAAGCTTATTCCCATAGTCTTCATACGATTTCTCAGCCCATTTTATTGCCTCTTCGAGGTTTCCGTTGATCTCATTGATAATAGCCATATTGTAGCAGGCTCTGCCGGCAATATCACCTTTGTTGTTTGTTACCTCCTTCTCCCATAGAGCACCGGCTTCATCCCATTTGCCGTTCTGAGCTTTTCTCCTGGCCATGACAAAATTCTGTGTACCTTTCACGTAATAATCGCGCGTAACGCTTATATCATATGGAAGCAGTCTGACAGCATAAGCATGGCCGGTCTCATTACTTACCCTGGTGACAGCATCTTTACGTGTCTTAAGAGCTATTGCTGTAGAAGCAAGGCTACCTGATGATACTATTGATCTGGTAATAACATATTCATCGAGTATTGATTGCTGCTGTGGCTCATAGATTCTCCACCCTGTCTTTACCACTGTCTCTATTGATGAGTTTGGTTCGAGCAGTACCGAGAGCAGAGGTGCTTTTTTTGTCTCTTCAGTAGCATTATAATGTATTTGTGTGTCGGTGTCGTAGTATTCGAGGGCGAAGACGGCATCAACATCATTTTCGTCACACACCGACTGTACTATCTGCCAGCTGAGAGGATCAGGGAAGGTCAATACAGCAGATGTCCTGAAGTTAATTGATGAGAGGTCGGTGACACTGTTGAACCTGTCGTTAGTAAGCAGTTCGTCTGTCAGGCCTGCGATACTCCCTATTTTGCCTAATGAGTCAAGATCAGATCCTTCAAGTGTCAAAACCTTATCCAGATCGTCCAGCCGTTTTGCTTCAGCCGATGGTGATGTACGGTCAATGACTCCAACCTTTTTCACATATGCCGGAACAGTGACGGGTGCAGGCTGGGTAACGTTCAGATAAAGGCTCTGTGTCTTACACGACATTGCCACTATTGCTATCACAACAAACAAATAATACCTCTTCATGACTCAGTGTTTTTGTTTCTTCCCCAATAATCTGCTAACAGCTAGCACTGCAAAGTTATATAGTTTTTACGTGACAGATTATTTTTATAGGTTTAATATATACTATAAGTCGAAAATTTGCAGCGTAGGCAAAGTCTCATAGAATATGATCCTGGTTTGGTTATTATGACATTTGTGGCAGAGAGTTAAATAGTTGCATTTTTATGTATATTAGTAGTGAAATTCGTATACCATGAAAAAAGTTACCAAAGTTACACTATGGGTTTTAGCTGTTCTTGCTTCTGTTTTGCTGATATTACTTGTTTTTTACTATTTCAGTTACAGGTCAGCAACACGGAAGATGCATCCGGCTGAAACAGCTGCTGTTAACGATTCTGTATGGGTTGTTAAGGACAAATTTGTGAATGCCTATATTTTCAAAGGCAGGGATGGCTATCTGATGGTTGATGCCGGTATCGGCAGACGGAATTTCAAGAGAGAGATAAAAAAAACGGGTATCAGGCCCAGGGATATAACTGCTATAGTCCTTACCCACACTGATGGTGATCATATCGGAGGTGTCGCTTTCTGTAAAAATGCAGCAGTATATATGCATACTGATGAGAAGCAGATGATTGACGGCACCACCGGCAAGACGAGGTATTCAAAGCAGGTATGGAAATATGGTGCATACAATCTGTTTGAGAGTAACACAACCATATACCTCGACGGCATAAAGGTATCTGTAATTCATACGCCAGGTCACACGCCAGGTTCAGCCTGTTATATCATCGGGGATGATTATTTTGCCACAGGTGATAATCTTATTTATAAAGATGGCGAATACCTGCCTTTCATAGAACGGTTCAATATGGACACAAAGCAACAGTTGGAATCGATTAAATCACTTCCTTCACCTGAGTCATTTAAATATATCTTAACCAGTCACTACGGATATGTGAA
Organism: Bacteroidota bacterium; assembly: GCA_003245695.1. Classification (GTDB taxonomy): domain Bacteria; phylum Bacteroidota; class Bacteroidia; order Bacteroidales; family VadinHA17; genus SR-FBR-E99. Next base: position 11,601 of record QKCK01000093.1, read on the forward strand.
AATTGAAAAATAGGTGACACCTATTTCAGTGAGGCTTTCATGTTTCTTGTGCCTGCCTTGCGTGATTCGTAGTGTACTTCAGCGGTGCCTTTGCCACTGACAAGAAACTGGTATTCAACCTTGCCCATGCCAGGTACCTGAACAAACTGTATCTCTGGTCTGTACTCTTTGTATTCAATCCTATCTGAGTACTGATCGATTATTTTCCCGCC
>QKCK01000031.1 GCA_003245695.1 Bacteroidota bacterium
GGTACTTCAGGTTCATTTAAACATGAAGTGGCTAAAATGATTATTGCAAAAAAAGAGGTAATTCTTCTCATGGATTGCAGACTTATCAAGAATTGAAAATACAAAAAAAGAATACCAAATCAAAAGATGTCCTCATAATCTGGATATCCTCAATAATAAAACAATTGATTATTGTTACAGTAATTGTACCATATCATAGAATCAATAAAAAAGCTCCGGTGATCAATCAGGAAACACCGGAGCAAAAATATATCAGAGAACAATACTAAAAGTTAGGACCACCGGTGTCAAACCACAGGCGGGTACCTATTTCATCTTTACCATTTGAGAGTTTTGAGGTTGCATCCGCAACACCAGCGGGGTTACCTGTTCTCTCAGCATTAACGAAAGGCATTCTTCTGAGGAAGTCATCAGCAGCGATGATACCCCAGTCTGAGTTACTGTCATTCTTATAGTTGTAAGGAAGCTTCGGGTAACCGGTTCTTCTGTGGTCTGCCCATGCCTCAATGCAGTTTGTGAAGCTGTCAATCCACTTCTGGGTGATGATCTTCTCAAGTTTCAGTTCGTTACCATCAGCATCATTCCAGGCTACAGTTACAGTAGAGCGGGAAATGAAATCGTTGATAGAGCCTGAGGCTTTTGGATCATCATAATCTATAGGCGTGCTTGTGTTATCAGCGAGGTAGGCATCAACATTACCTGCACCCCAGTCAGAGAAAGACATCCTTACACCGGTTTCATAATTTGTCTTGGCATCACCCGCACCAGACCATCCGCGAAGGCTTGCTTCAGCGAGATCAAACCATACCTCAGCAGAGGTAAAGAACCGTCTGTTGGTTGTGGTTTTAAAGCTTTCATTTATTGTTGAATATGAAAGTCTATCGTCTTTTGCAACGAGCAGGGCACCGCTTCTGATACCTTTATATGGGTAATCTGGGTGGTCAGGATAAAGGGTTTCGTCAGTTGCCGGGGCAAACATCTTGGCAATTCGCGGATCCTTAAGACCTACAAGGAATGATTCCATGCCTGCATCCATTCTGGTATCTCCCCATCCGAAGCAGATCGTCACAAGCCTCATGGGATGCCCATAAAGTGATACGTACATATTATCATCAACTGTGGAGATAAGACCGCCGGCATCATTTATTGCTTTTTCACCTTCAGCCTTAGCCAGAGCAGGTGCCACATTTGATATCCTGATAGCCAGTCTGAGCCTGAGTGAGTTGATCACTTTTATCCAGGCTGACATGTCACCACTGTAGCTGGCATCAAATTTTTTCAGACCGGTATAGTCTGCATTTGCCTTGAATACAGCAAGTATAGCATCTAGCTCGTCAAACCATTGATTATAGAGATCCTCTTCACTATCATAGTAGATAGTTGACTCATTTGTTCCAAAGTTGGAATATATTAGCGGACCATGATAAAGAGTAAGTCTTGACATCCCAAAGACCCTGATCAGCTTGGCCCATGCAGAGAAGACTTCATAACCACCATCATCAGCTTTTTGAATTACCTGTTTTGCCGGTGACATTACGTTATCATAGATCTGATTCCAGTAAGTATTCCACCTGATGTAATAGGTTGTGTTGTTAATGCCACCGACAAAAGGTGTCGGTGTAGCCATCTGACGGACAAAACAATCCTGTACAAGGTTCTCATCTATCTGGTATCCGAAGAGTCCATCCAGAAGTGAGGGGAAATAGGCACCCACATGATTGAAATCCTGTTCCAGTGATTCATCAGTTATTTCATATGGATTCTTATTGGCTTCTTCAAACTTATCAGTACATGCGCTCATTAAGAAAATGAGCATCATCAGATATATAACTTTTTTCATACTGTTTCTTTTTTAGAAAGTTATTTTTAGGTTAACGCCATAAGTCCTGGTAGCAGGTACATTAAAGCAATCGAGTGACTGCGAACCAAGTCCGGTGCTGATAGCCAGTTCCGGGTCAAATGGAGCTTCATTATAGAGGAAGAACAGGTTCTGTCCGACAAGAGCAAGAGATAGTGCCTTCAGTGGCAGTCCCATCTTTTTAACATCAAAGTTGTAACTTAATGCCAGCTGGCTGAGGCGCACATTTGTGCGGTTATAAACGTAAGGTTCCAGGAAACCGTTCCTGTCACCGATAGCTTTGTAATAGAGCTCGGCATCTATCTTTGTAACAGCTGTTGTTCCCTGGATAGCATTAATATCAACGCCGCCGTTATCGCGGGCATCAGCAGTTCTCTGGCTTACTCCGTAACCATCAAGCATTGATTCAGTCTGGCTTACACAAACACCACCAAACTTACCTGAGATAAGGAAGCTAAGTGATAGATTCTTATAGTCAAAGGTGTTATTCCAACCCAGGCTCCACTTCGGATCAAGGTTTCCGAGATATTCCTGTTCAGAGATCTTGGATGGTGTTCCTGTGGTCTCATCAAGGATAATCTGTCCGCTGCTGTTTCTCTGGAACTTATAACCGTAAAGATCATTAAAAGAACCACCTGGTTTTATTTTGCAGCTATAACCTTCAGCACTGCCAAGATCAATAGGCTGAGTTGAGAAGGCATCATTGACACTTACAACTTTGTTTTTGTTCTTGTCAAAATTAAGAGTTGTCCTCCAGCTGAAGTCTCTTGATCTAACCGGCTCAGCATCAACAGTAAGTTCAAAACCCTTATTTGTTATTTCACCAACATTAATGAAATAATATGTGTATTCATATCCTGAAGGAGCATCAACAGCTATACATTGATCACGGCTGGTAATACTATAATAAGTGAAATCAAAACCAAATCTTCCCTCCATGAATTTCCATTCAGTACCAAGTTCAAGACTGGAGACCATTTCAGGTTTCAGGTCAGTCCAGGGTTTCTGTGTGTTTAGGTTCACTCCTCCACTAATTGTTATGGAGTTCTGAGGATTGACCTGGTTATAGCCCACTTCATTACCAACAACTGAATAAGAGGCCCTTACCTTTGCAAAACTTACTTCTGCAGGTAGCTGGAACATTTTATCAAGTATGCCTGTTAAGCCAACTGATGGATAGAAGTATGATTCGTTACCGGTACCTACAAGGGTTGAAGCCCAGTCATTTCTGCCAGAGAGATCAAGGAATAACATCTCTTTATACCCAATCTGTGCATTGGCAAAGATACCGTCCTTAATTATGTTTCCGGAATATATTGAATTTACCTGAACACTGGCAGGTATATTCTGGAAATAAAACTCATTGGGGAAGAGCAATGTCTCAGTTCCTGTATTAACAGAAACACCATCGCCCAATATAGCCTGTTGATATGCTGCCCCGGCGAGGAAATTAACACTGAAATCACCAAAGTTATCATTGTAGGTAAGAATAGCATCAGCATATGTCTGTATATCTGTAAATTTAGAATATATCCATCTTCCGTTCTCACCGCAGTTTACAGTATTTGAACCGGCATAATCCTTTTCTTCATTGGTTTTTGATGCATAGTCATAACTGCCCCTTACCTGTAATTTCAGCTTTGAAGTAAGGTTGTACTCTATTGTGGCGTTTGCTATGGCTCTTTTTACAGCATATGTTTTAGGCTGTTTGTGAAGGATCCAGTAAGGGTTTGACTGAAGATGGTCAGCAACAAACCAGTTTTGAAGATACATGTTCCTTGCGCTACTGAAAACCTGATAGTTTTCCTTGTAATCAGCAAAGTCCCTGTCGCGGGGGAAGAAGTAAAGCCCTGTCAAAGGGTTCATATAATAACCTGCAGCTGGTCTGTTCTCTGTATTTTCATCTGACAACAAGACAGTGGAACGGACAACAAGCTTATTGTTAAACAGCTTTGTTGACTGCTGGAAAGAGACGTTGTTCTTCTGATATTTATTTGTTGGAATGACACCTGTTGAGGTGGTGTTTCCAAATGAGAAATATGCAGTAGTCATCTCATTTCCGCCACTTATTGAAATTGAATTGATTAGATTGTGGCCTCTCTGGAAGAAATCATCGACATAGTCTTTCTGGTAGTTGCCCTTGGTTGTTGCCCAGCTCTCTTTTGCACCTCCAACACTTCCAAAGTCAAACTGAAGGTCTGGTTTCATAAGGACACTCTCAAAGATTGCGCTTGAGCTGAAGTTTACTGTTGCAGCACCCTCTTTGCCCTTCTTTGTTGTGATGACAATAACACCGTTTGCACCCTGGCTTCCATAAAGGACAGCTGCATTTGATCCCTTAAGAACATTTATGCTCTCAATGTCTTCATTGTTCAACTGTGAAAGACCATCACCCTCATCGGTGCCTCCCCACATACCCGGCTGTCCACCTTTATGGTTCAGCATTGGGATACCATCGATAACATAAAGAGGCTCTGTCAGGCCAGCAAGGGATTTGTTACCCCTGAGGACAGTACGTGTTGATCCACCGGCACCTGAACTGCTCTTCTTGATCTCTATACCTGCAGTTTTACCACTTAGGCTGTTCATGAAGTTCAGATCCTGTGTCTTCAGCAATTCAGTACCATCTATCTGCTGTGACGAATAGGTAAGCGTCTTTTTATCTCTCTTGATACCCAGAGCAGTAACAACAACATCTCCCAGTTGCTGGATGTCTTCAGACATCACAACATCTATCTGTGTCTTACCTGCTACAGGTACCTCCTGTGTAACATATCCAATAAAAGAAAATACAAGGACTGATTCGTCTGACGGTACATTAATTGAATACATACCATCAGCAGCTGATGCGGTACCTACTGTTGTCCCTTTTATTGTGATATTTACGCCCGGAATAGGAAGACCATCTTCCCCTTTTACAGAACCAGTTATACGCTTTTGCTGAACACTGTTTGAGCTATCCTCATTCAGCACTTCTGACGTGACCGGAAATGCATAAATATTCGAAATTCCGATCACCAATACAAGAAATGCAATATTGATACGTTTAATTGATTTTTTTATGGGTAGATATTCCCATAAATCAAATTTTTTCTTCATAATTTGTGTCGATTTTTGTTAGGTAATTTTAGTTGCTTAGCAATCACTTCAGGAAGGCACTGGTACTGTCTTCCTGTTTTGCTTTTATCTGACTTCGTTTTGTCCCATAGGCAGTTAGGTTTTAGGTTTGGTTTGAGGTGATTATTATTTAAGTTTCAGAATAACTTTTCGCTTTGTAAAACTGTCATCCGGCTTCTGATTCTGATATTCAATGCTATAATCAACCGGCAGTGAGCATTTAAGAAGATTGAGAACCTCTTCCAGACTCTCATCAATAAATGTGGCTCTCCACCGGGGGCCTTCATTTGCACTCCCGACAACCTCCACATCAATATTATACCACCGTTCCAGACGTCGTGCAATTACATCAAGAGGATCATTCCTGAATACCAGTTTGCCTTCAGTCCAAGAGAGATATTTCTGTGGCTGAACTACTTCAGTATAGTAGTCATCATTATCCTTATCATATACAACAAGATCATTTGGTCTCATTGTATATGACTTGCTTTTATCATTATTGTTGAATTCAAGCTTGCCTTCCTCCAAAACAACTTCCACACTCCTCTCATTATCATAAGAGGCAATATTAAACCTGGTTCCCAGCACTTTTACATTTATATCCTGCGTTCTGACAATGAATGGAAGATGTTTATCAGATGCAACATCAAAGAAAGCCTCCCCTTTCAGATCCACCTCTCTCTTGCTCAAAAAGTCTCCTCTGTACTTTATGCTCGAACTACTGTTCAACCATCCGGTAGTACCATCCGGAAGAGAGAACTGCGTCCTGGTCCAGGCCGGGGCATTCACCTCAACCCATGCCTCTCTTCTGATAACATTGCTCCTGTATGATTGTATGCCGATATATATCATGAGTGGAATAAGCAAAGCCCCGGCAGCCTGTAAACTCCATCTCACAATACTGATAACAGGGCTTTTCTTTTTACTGGCGGCGGAAGTATTAATGTCATAATGAATCTTATAAAGCACACCTTCAAGATTTTTACTATCACCCTCCTCTTCGTTAATCTCATCAAATTGCCGTGACATATGTGAGCGCAATCGCCTCTCATCACCCCGTGAAGCAAAGAGCCGCATGAGATAATCACTCTCCTCCTCAGAATAGTTCCCCCTGAAGTACTTTTTTATCCTTTCACCGTCAAATTCTGTTTCTCTCATCTTGCCTTCCGGTATAAACCTGATAATAGTATTGATCAGCAAAAAAGTAGTTTCCCTGACCAGAGAAACTACTTTCAACCAGATCTAAAACCTACTTTTTGTGAAAAATGTCACCAATAAATTAACCGTGAGCTCATTGAGTTCACAATCATTATGACAAAAAATCTGCAAACTGTATGGTAACATCTTCCTGCTCATTGACTCACGTTTTGCCTTTTCAATAACTCTTAAAGAGTATTAACCAGTTTTAGCAGTAATATCCATGAAAACCGATATACACCTATCCGAAAAAGAAAAAAAATACTTTTTTTTTTGACCTCGTTGTAAAAACGTCCCTATGCTGTTGCTTATGAGATAAATAGCATAAAGAACAAAACAAGTGATAGTTTCTCCTTATCAAGAGCTGACCTGATAAACTTCAAAGCATCGGAAAGCTGATTCTCTACAGTCTTGTGACTGATTCTCATGTCATCAGCTATCTCCTTGATAGTCAACCCTTCAAACCTGCTTTTAATAAATATCTCTCGCCTCCGCTTAGGTAGTTTATCAACAAGCTCATTTACATACTGGTACAATGAGTCATAGTTAACATTTTCGTAAGTTCTGAGGTCTGAATCCTCAGATGATTCAGAGTTGAAATATTCAGCAAGATAGGCTTTGGTCCTGAAATGTTTCCGGATCATATTAAAGGCTACCGTAAAGAGGAAAGACTTAAATGAGAGCGATTCTTTTAAATCTCCTCTTTTCTCCCATATGGTTGTAAAGACCTCCTGTACTATCTCTTCAGCCTCAGTATCTGATTTAAGATACCCAACGGCAAACCTGTATAAACGACCACTATACTCCCGATAAAGTGTATTAAAGGCCAGAATATTGCCCTTTGATAAATTATGAACCAGCAGGGCCTCGTTTTCCAGTGTTTTAAAAGGCATTCAGGTTAGGCTTCAAACAAGGGTTTAACAATTATAATAGTCAAGCTAAGTTAGTAAATTAATTATTCATGGCAATTTCAACGAGATAATCAACAACTAACTCTATTGTTATTACAATATTTAATAGTTCTTACTTAGGCTTGATAAACATAGAAGGGAGAATAATGAAAAATCCCATATTTAAAAATTAATATGGGATTTTCACTCCAGCCAATCTTGATTCCTTCTCTCAGAAATGCAGCTTATTATCAATCATTGGAGAAAAATGCACCTGTATCAATCCATTCACTCTTCAGAAGCGACCACCAATCCGATGCCAGTCCCCTGAGTACATAATCATAAGGAAGCCAGCCATATCCTTCTTCTCCCCATGCTTCTCCCCATGAATTTCTTATAAGAATAGCTCCTGTAGTCTGGCGTGATGAATCGTATTTATTCTTTATTACCATGTTATCATCATACCCTACTGCAACGACAGCATGACCTCCGACAACACTGTCTGCGGCAACAGGGAAAGGTATCCTGCCTGATTCTGCTGCCTGTGTGTATGAGCTGTAGACTGTGAAGCCAAACATAGCAGGGAGAGCGGCAGAGAGATGTCTTTTTATCCTTTCCAGCAATTTATCGCCCTGTATCCCCGGAGGATCAAGACGATAATAGCTGATTGTCCTGTAGTTTTGTCCATATGCGTAACAAAATGCAGATGGCTCTTTGTCATAATCACCTGTCAAATATGGCCAATACTCTTCCGGTGGCATGCCGAATAATACCATGGCTCCCATAGTTGTACGGATGAATGCACCTGTGTCTCCACTCCAGTGTAACAGGTTTCTGGTCACTTTGTAAAGAAATAGTCTGGAAGCATCAATGTGTTTCCCGAAAGCCCTCCGCTCAAAATACTCGAGAAGGCCGGTTCCCGCATTTGCAGTGCATGATCCAATTTCTCTCTGATCCTCTACAGGTGACATCCATGATCTCAGGTCAGCCTTCACCGGAAGTATTTCCACAGGCATCCCGTCAATGCCGAGTCGTTGAAGCATCTGCTTTACTGACTCTTTCTGCCCGGCATTAAGCAGCTTCTGTGGAACTCCTTCCTCCTCAGGGGTTAAATCCCTGAAGTCGGGGTAATCATGGAGCCACCCCATCCCATATGTCTTAATAATTGCTTCCATATACCTTTCTTTATTTCATGAACAATGAATTAAAGATTGCTTTCGCCTGCATCTATATACAGACAATGCATAGCAAACTCAATAACAAACTCTGATTATTATTTGACTATTATTGACTTTCAGAATACAAATTTATGAGAGGAGAATAAGGAAGTCAAGAAGCAGGGCCAGATTGTTATAAACGAGTCTTTTCCGGGAATAAACGGCACTAAAAATTAAATAAATGGACTCTCAAACAAAAGTAAAAGTAGAATCAAGCTTGTCAAGCAGAATCTTTCTTCTTCTTTTAGCTACCTCAAGTTCAGTAGAGGTGCCCTTAACAGTAAAAACATTATTGCCTTTTCTGAAGTTTGAGATACAGTTTATATTGATAATATATGATTTATGGATTCTGATAAACACATCATCAGGCAGTTTGTTTTCAAATGTTTTAAGTAGACGGGCTGTAAGCACTGATTTGCCATTATTAAGGTAAACGTGGGTATAACGGCCATCAGCCCTGCAATAAAGAATATCGTGAAAGTCAACAAAGCTGATACCCGAACCTGTTCTGATTGCCAACATATTATCCATAGGAAGACAGTAGTTAGTTTTTCTTTTAGAACATGCAGATCATAACAAATTTCAGAAATAATGTATAAAAGACAAAATTTAATTGAAGGCTCCCCCTTTTTTGTGCACCTTTGCTATTAATATGAAAACTGACAGGATAAAATCATTTGAATCAAAAAAGAGAGAGACGGTACTTGAAGTCAGGGAATCTGATATGCTCATGCGTTTTCTTCAGGATTCACTGAAGCATAAAAGCCGGGATAATATTAAATCTCTGTTACGAAACAAGCAGGTTTTAGTAAACGGAGTAGTTCTTTCACAATTCAATCATCCGCTTAATCAGGGCGATACTGTTTTAATCAGGTGGGATACAACAGCTGACGGTAATATTTGCAGAAATCTGCAGATAGTATACGAAGATGAGTATATTATTGTCATAGAGAAACATGCCGGATTACTATCAATGTCTGCCGGTAGTGAGAGTTATAATACTGCTTTCAGTATTCTGAGCAGTTATGTAAAAAAACAGAGACTCTCAAACAAGATTTTCATCGTACACAGGCTTGACAGAGATACATCTGGTCTGATGATTTTTGCCAGAAGTGAAAAGATTCAGTCGGTTTTACAGAAAGACTGGAAAAACAATGTCAGAGAGAGGAAATACTCTGTTCTGGTTGAGGGGGAGGTAGAAGAGAAAGAAGGTATACTTAAATCATATATATATGAGAGCAAAGCCTTAATGATGCACTCAACAGAAAACCCGGAGAAGGGTGATATAGCTATTACCCATTTCAGGACTATAAAGACCAACACGAACTATTCACTGCTTGAGGTCAATCTTGAAACAGGCAGGAAGAACCAGATAAGACTTCATATGAAAGACATGGGACACAGTGTGGTAGGTGACAAGAAATATGGTGCCACAGGCAACCCTATTGGCAGACTGGGTCTTCATGCCAGTGTCCTGGAGTTCATCCATCCGGTTACAAAGGAGGTTATGCGGTTTGAATCAAAGGTACCGGCAAAATTCAGAAGGCTTATTTAGAAAGACTGCATTTTATAAAGCCTGGTATATACGCCATCAGTTTTAAGAAGTAATTCATCGTGTGTTCCGGTCTCAATTATGTGCCCATCCTCTATAACAACTATCATGTCAGCATGCTGAATGGTTGACAACCGGTGGGCAATAACAACAGAGGTTCTGTTCTTCATCAGTTTCTCCATGGCATCCTGAACAAGTCTTTCCGACTCAGTGTCAAGTGCCGAGGTTGCTTCATCAAGAATCAACACCGGAGGGTTAGCCATTACGGCCCTGGCAATACTTACTCTCTGCCGTTGTCCGCCGCTTAGCTTATTTCCTCCTTCTCCAACCATTGACTCATAACCTTCGGGAGACTCAATAATAAAGCCATGGGCATTGGCAATTTTTGCTGCCTTAACAATATCATAATCAGAAGCCTCATCAACTGCAAAGCCAATATTGTTCCTGAAACTATCATTAAAAAGTACTGCCTGCTGACTCACTATTCCGAGAAGATGACGCAGATCCTTAATCTTTATATCCTTAATATTAACGCCGTCAATCAGTACCTCTCCCCGATCCGGATCAATGAATCTTGGGATAAGGTCAACAAGTGTTGATTTACCACCTCCTGAGCGGCCAACAACTGCTATTGTCTGCCCTTTTCTGATCGTCAGGTTTATATCCTTGAGAACCGGTTCCTGACCATATGAGAACCATACGTTTCTGAATTCAATACAATCATTGAAACCACTGACATGAATAGCTTTATCCTTATCTTTTATTGTCTCATCAGCGTCAAGAATAAAGTTTATCCTTTCGAGTGAGGCCATACCTTTCTGAATGTTAAACCAGGCTGTGGTGATTGACTTTGCCGGTTGTATTATCTGTGAAAAGACTGCAACAAAACCAATGAGAGCACTGGGAGACATTCTGCCAGTGTCATTTAGAGCAAGCATTCCACCATAATATAGTACCACCAGAAGCACCATAGTAGAGAGAAACTCGCTTACCGGATGAGCCAGGTATTGTTTCCGTGCTACTCGCCGGTGAAGTTTTGCATACTTTTCATTGGATGCACCGAATTGACTTGTCATCTTCTCTTCGCCATTGAAACCCTTTATCACTCTTAGTCCTGACAGTGTCTCCTCAAGAAGAGAGAGCAGTCTCCCTAATTGCTGCTGTCCTTTTAATGAACGTGATCTAAGCTTCCGGCTTACTCTTCCTATAGCCCATCCGCTTATAGGGAGCAAGATCAGAGAAAGAAGTGTAAGTTTATAACTTATTACAAAAAGAGAAATTACAAATATAAGGATGGTAATAGGGTCTCTTAACATCATTGAAAGGGAGGCCATCACTGAGGCTTCGACCTCCTGGACATCATTTGAAACCCTGGCCATGAGATCTCCCTTCCGCGCTTCAGTGAAATATGAGAGTGGCAGTTTTAATATTTTATCATAAATATTCTTCCGGAAGTCACGTACAGTATTTGCTCTCAGAGTTGCCATTTCGTTGTTGGCAAGAAAAATAAACAGATTCTTAAGAAAGCTGGCTGCAAGTACAATACCTATTACCATCAACAAAGCCCCTATTTTGTCATGCTCTTCAACATAACTCGAGAAGAAGTAAGTCCCATACTCCTTGGCCCATGCTACAAAGTCACCAATGAATCCTGTCTTTACAACAAATGGCCCCGGGTCAGCAACCACAGTCACCCTGTCAAACAGAATATTTAAAAACGGGATTATAAGAACGATAGTAAAGAGACCGAAAAAAGCGCTAAGCACATTTAACACCACATTACTTATTGCCAGCTTCTTATAGGGAGCAATATATTTCCAGAT
>QKCK01000010.1 GCA_003245695.1 Bacteroidota bacterium
GGCCCTTTATCGACTGTTATGCGCTGATGGCCATTCCAATGGCATCTCTCCTTCAATCTATTGGCCAGTGGAGAAACAGGATGGTGAAGTTACCCATCTACTCCTTGTTTTTACTACTTGTTGGCGCCGGGCTCTTCCATCATAAGCAATATTATTACGGCTCCATACACTGGGACTCGATGACAAAAGAAGCTTACTTCAATTCATTTGGGAGGCTACGGCCATCGCCTGAATTCAGATCACTGCTTGCCGAGCCCGACTATGATAAAGCCAAAGAGGGTATTGACACTACGAAGCCTGTAGCATCAGAATAGATGTTATTCAATCACTCTTACTTCATAGGTAAGATCAATCATTGCCTTACGATATACATGTGAGACACCGCAATATCTTTCCATTGAAAGAGTAATAGCCTTATTGATCTTATCCATATCAAGGTCTTTCCCTCTGAATTCATAGATTACATGCATCTTAACAAAGGGGTTTGGGTGTTCGTCCTGTGTATCACCATCAACGATAAGATTAAACTCCTCAAAATCGACTCTCATCTTCTTCAGCAATGATACAACATCCATCCCTGTACACCCCGCCAACGCTGCCAGCATAAGTGGCTTGGGTCTCGGACCTGCATCTTCGCCACCCTTGTCAGCAGGGATATCCATTACTACATGATGCCCATTGACTATTGCGTCGAACTTCATCTCCCCTTTCCATGATGTGTTTACAGTATGTCTCATAATTATCTGTTGTTTGTTTTCTTTTATATCAGACCAGAAAAGCACACACTTTGTTCAATCAGGACGTCCCGGATTAAACAAAATATACCCGAAGTTAATGCTTAATTGCAGTTTGTCATTGCTGCTCGAATAGTAATTCAGACCTACGCTCAAGGGGCCAAGCATTGTGTTCCATACAAGTGTTGTGCTGAAGATATAGTTCCTTGAGGCAAACTTATCACCATAGTAAGGTGTATTGCTGTTGCTGTCATATTCTATCATCTGGTAAGGCTGAAAGATATATGCCTCTCCTCTGAATTCAATCTCTTTTGTTATCTCTGCTATTGCCTTCAACCCTCCGGCGGCCCATGAAGGAGCCCTGTAGCCCGGCAGGAACAGTATCCGGCTCTCAGGCAGTGGCTGAAAAGGATGAGCGAATGACAGAGTTGAGATATAACTACTGAATAATGGCTGACCGGAAAGATTGAATTCGAGATGTGTTCCACCATAGAAATGTCCGGCGATCCTGAAATAATGTTCATATAACCCCGTTGCTCTGAACCAGAGATGGGAATCAAGGTCACCACCCATGAAAAACTCTTCTGCCTCCTCTGTCTTTCTTTCATCACCTGATATTAAAGAGAGCGATGCCCTGATATGTGTCCCGGAGTTTGCAAACTGCTTTCGGTTCAGTTTATTAAGTTCATATATCACTGAAGGATTAAAGTAACTGAATCGTGTACGTGTCAGCGTGTCTGAGGTCTCAAAGAGATCAGACATATAGTAAAAGCCATACAGTGTTGTATAATTCAGCCCTATCCTGAAAAGGGCATCATTACCTACAGGTATACCGGCATGGACATTCGAAGTGACTATCTTGTCTGTTATACTGCTTCGCTGTTGCACATCGAAGAAATAGGCTGTGGTGTTATAATAGCTATAACGGTTATATATTATTGAGCTCTGCAGGAACCATGTGCCGGGATGTTTGAAATAGATTCTCCCTGAAGCCATCATAGAGGAATAAGGCTGACCGAAATATCCATTCACCAGGAAATGAGCAGGGAACCTCAGAATTGGGTTATATCGCACTTCTGCAAATCCCACATTAAAAGTACTGAATGAGAGATTACCACCTATTCTCACAGCCAATGGATTGGCCTTATGCACCTCGACATCCACGTCAAAGGCCTGCTGCAGTGTATCATATGATGCCACAGGGAACATACTTGTGATAAATCCCTGGCCAAACAGTTTAAAATAGTCCTGTTCAAATTTCTCAATACTCACCTCTTTTTCCGTGGTCCTCAATATATCCTCCAGTTTTCTGGCCTGTGAAGCTTCCAGACCCAGTATCCTCACTGAGTCAACGATAAACTCAGGGAATTTTTTCTTGAACTCTCTCCTTGCCTCAGCTATCTCCCCGCTGCTTACCTGACGTGTGAGATGTGCCTTTATCTCCGGAATTTTTTTAAGTGTCGCCACATATCCGCTGTCAGCCAGTCTCTTTGTCTCGGTGAAGTCAAGCATACTCACCTTTCGTGGAATATCAGGCAGAATAAGTACCGATGGTGAAAAGGGTATAGTATCAGGCTGATGTGCCTGTATAAGATGCTGTACCTGAAGGACTGGTTCATCAAGAGTGGCATCACGGAATGGCCGGGTAACCTTGCTGCCAATAATAAAATCGGGGTGAAACTCTTCAATAGCGGCTTTATTGGGGAAATTTTCGTAGATACCACCGTCATAATACAATATACTGTCAACCACAATAGGCTGATAGACAAACGGTATAGACATTGATCCTCTGACTGCCCTGCCAAGGTTGCCGTTTCTCATCACTACAGCCCTGGAATGCGATACATCAGAGACAATACAACGGTATGGAACAAAAAGAGAGTCGAAGTTTTCACCGGCAGCAGCATTTGCCTGTGAAAACATACGCATGACTTCAAAGTCAATCTGGTCTGAAGCATAAATATTTGTCGGGAGGCTGCTCGAAATCTTCTTTGCCGGATCAAGATTCAGTTTTAGCCATGAAGCATTAGAGACATCATTCTGAAAGTAAAAGAGATTCTCATCATCGATAATTCCTTCAGCCCATCTCTGAAACTGAGGTGATGCCATTAACTCTTCAATCTCATCTGGTGAATAACCTATAGAGTATAATCCTCCTACAATAGCTCCGGCTGAAGTACCAACAATACAATCTATAGGTATATCATTCTCCTCAAGAGCCCTTATTACACCAATATGTCCGGCACCCCATGAGCCCCCACCGGATAACACAAGGGTTACTTTCTGGGATGATGCATCTGTCAATGAGGCAAAAAACATCATTAACAGCAAAATATACCTCAACAAACCTGTTGCATAGAG
>QKCK01000222.1 GCA_003245695.1 Bacteroidota bacterium
GAAGAGAGAAAAATTCATGATAGAAGACACTGAGCTGGCATCTATTGCCATTGTCACAGCAATGAAAGGCCTGGAGGTACCGTTGTTTATTAACTGTGAAAACAATTCCAATATGGAGGAAAGAATCAATCAGCTCATTACATTTTTATTCTTCGGAATAGTGAAACGATAATTTTTTTTGCCTATTAGTCGACCAAAAAACAAAAAGAGTCAAATAGTAAAAATATCAAATAGTTTAAAAGTCAATTTTTTATGAAGCGAACAGGTTTAATGATTCTGATGGCGATGCTGTCGCTGACACTGGGTGCTCAGCAGACACTTACCCTCGAGCAGTGCAGAAAGCTTGCAATGGAACACAATCAAAAGATTAAGATGGCAGGAAAGCAGGTTGAAGCGGCTGACGCTGCAAAACGCGCAGCATTTACACAGTATTTCCCAAACTTCAGCATGAATGGGGCTTATACTCATACAAATAAAGAGTATCAGTTATTAAAGAATGACCTCTTTCTGCCTGTAGTGCCATATACTGCAATAGACCAGTCTACCGGCGGGCTTAGTTCTGCCGTCTTTACAGATCCAGCTGTTGCAGCATCAACATTTGTTATTAATCCGGCCACAGGATCCGTGGTAACAGATGCCTCAGGGAATCCGGTATTTAAACAATACACCTATGTGCCCGCATCTGAAACAAAATTTGGCATCGAAAATCTCTATGTAATCAACGGCGGTTTCACTCAGCCTATATTTCTCGGAGGTAAGATAAGAGAGACAAACAGAATGGCAGAGTATGCCAAACAGATTGCCCGGCATAATCTTACTCTCACACAGAATGAGTTGATATACTCTGCCGACGAAGCTTACTGGCGCATTGTATCACTAACAGCAAAGGTAAAGGTGGCACAGGAATACAAAGCTATGCTTGAGCGTCTTGTATCTGACCTTGACGGGATAAGATATGAAGGTATTATCACCAGCAATGATCTCATGAAGGCAAAAGTCAAGCTTAGTGAGGCTGAATTATTGTTGCTTAAGGCAAGCAATGGTCTTGAGCTGTCAAAGATGGTCCTTTGCCAGATGACAGGTGTTGAATATTCATCCACTCTGACACTTAGTGACTCGCTCAACTATATTGACCCGGCCTTATTGAGTTATATAATTGATGAATCAACCATTGCAGATCGCCCTGAATTGAAGATACTGGAGACAAACGTGGGTGTTGCCAAATCAGGTGTAAGCCTCATGTTGTCAAGATATTTGCCAAATATAGTAATGAACGCCGGTTATACCTACGTAAATCCAAACCCTTACAATGGTTTTGCCGAGGAGTTTGGTAACGACTGGAGTGTTGGCGTTGTATGCAACATTCCTCTCTTTCACTTTGGTGATAAAAAGCATACACTTGCTGCTGCACGCTATGAGCAGCAGGCTGCAGAGTTAAAGGTAGAAGAGACCCGTGAACTGCTTGTACTCCAGTTACAACAGGCAGTATATCAGTATACTGAATCAGTGAAGAAGAGCGAGTGTGCACAGATGGCTCTTAGCCAGGCAAAACAGAATCTTGATATTTCAAATGACAATTTTGAAGAGGGGATGATTAAGACAACTGATGTACTGGAGGCTCAGGTGATGTGGCAGAAGGCCAGCTCAGAGCTGATAGATGCAACAACAGAGCAGCAGATGGCAGTAAGTAACCTTAAAAAAGTAACAGGAAAATATTAATAATAAAAATAAACAGAAATGAAGCGTTTTGCATTTTTAGGAACATTGCTAATACTCTTTACCTCTTGTGGAGAGAAGAAGGAGACAACCGTAGCATCATCTGAGATGGTGAAGGTGCCGGTAAAGGTGGCTGTGGCAGAAAAGATGAACTATACACCAGCTATTGATCTCTCAGGGACTGCTTTCGCTGACAGGGAGGCAAATCTGGGAGCTGCACTGCCGGGCAGGGTGGAGAAGATATATTTTCCGGCTGGCAGCAAGGTGAAGAAGGGAGATCTGCTTGTAAGTATGTCGGGAGAGATGTATACACAGGCACTGGTTGAGTTCAATGCTATTGAAAAAGACTATGAGAGAGTCTCCAGGCTTAATGAAAAGGGAAGCATATCGTCACAGGATTATGATCATGTTAAGGCGAAGTATGACGCTTCCAGGGCAAAGGTGGAGATGATGCGTAAGAATGCTGAAATAGTTGCACCTTTCTCAGGAACAATTGTCGAGTACCTGGTTCAGGAAGGTGAAAATTACTTTTTCAACCTGAATCTTGACCCTGGTTATTCATCTACCTCAGGCATCTTAAGGCTCATGAAGCTTGATCCTGTTCAGGTGGAGGTTGAGATAAATGAAAAGGATCTCTCCCAGGTTAAAAAGGGACAAAAAGCCATTATAATGTTTGATGCACTCAGTGGAGAGAAGCTTACTGGTAAGATCTCTTCAATAAAACCGGTGCTTTCAACGCTTACTCATACTGCCACTGCCAGGATAGAGCTCTCAAATGCTGACGGGCGTATAAAACCCGGCATGTTTGCCCATGTAAAGATTGAGATGGCTCCCGTTGAATCGGTATCTGTTTCGCTTAATGCGATATACAGGCAGCAGGGAACAGCCGATGATTATCTGTTTGCAGTTGAGAATGGCATTGTCAGGAGGGTGAAAATTGAGAAGATCTTCATTGATGGTAATGTTGTTGGAGTAAGTGGCATTGATGCCGGTGCTTCAGTGATAGTCAGTGGCAAGGAGAAGGTCCATGACGGCTCAATGGTAGAGATAAGATAAGGGAGGAATAAGACGATGAAATTACCAAAAGTATCAGTAAACAGGCCTGTGGCAACAGCGATGGTTTTTGTGGCTGTGCTGCTATTTGGCCTTGTCTCTTTGAAAATGCTCCCTCTTGACGTTATGCCGGCAATGGAGATGCCAACCCTTACTGTCCTTACTGTCTATCCCGGAGCCTCAGCTAATGAGGTAGAGGATCAGGTCAGTCGCGTAATTGAGACTCAGCTGTCAGGGGTGCAGGATCTGAAGAGTATTAAGTCAACATCACGTGAGAATGTTTCAATTGTCTCACTCGAGTTTAACTGGGGCTCTGACATCACTTCCGCAGGTAATAATACCCGCGATATGCTTGAAATGGTTAAAAGCAAGATGCCTGACGGTGCCCGTGAACCAGTGATATTAAAGGTTAACAGTTCTATGATGCCGGTTGTGATATACAGTATCACTGCCCGGGAGAACAGAAACGGACTGGGCCAGATAATTGAAGATAACATTGCCACTCCACTGAAGAAGGTTGACGGCGTTGGGTCTGTAATCTATATGGGCCAGCCGGAACGGGAGGTGAAGATAAATGTCAACCCTCAGCAGCTTGATGCTTATAACATCTCGGTAACGCAGCTGGCTACTATTCTTAAGATGGAGAATGTCAGTATTCCCGGAGGTAATATAAAGGTTGGTATTAATGACTTTCCGGTGAGGATACCTGCTGATATCAAATCAACGGAGGAGCTGGGACAGATACCTGTAACAAACTTCCTTGGCAGACTCGTGCGTCTTTCAGATGTGGCAACAATTGAAGACGGTTTGCTGGAGACAGATGAGTTTGCACGTACCACTGATGAGCTGGGAGCTGTAATAATGGTTCAGAAACAATCAGGTAAGAATTCACTCGATGTTGTTGAGAGTGTTCATCAGAAAATGAGTGAGATACTACCCGCATTGCCATCCGATGTGAAAGTTAATGAGGTTCTGTCACAGGAAGAGGTTATCACTCAGGCAGTGAGAAACCTGAGTGACACACTGTGGTGGGCTCTTCTTTTCGTGGTTTTTGTTGTTGTGGCATTTCTGAGAGACTGGAAAAGCAGTATGATAATAATTCTCACTATACCTGTTTCTCTTGTCACTGCTCTGATATTTATGTACGCTGCCGGATGGACAATTAACATCTTCTCGCTACTGTCGCTTATCATAGCAATAGGTCTGGTGGTTGATGACGCCATTGTGGTACTCGAGAATATAACACAGCATATAGCAAAGGGTGAGCGTCCGCGTGAAGCTGCAATTTTTGCAACCAGTGAGATGGGGCTTGCTGTTGTTGCTTCTACTCTTACTGTTTTGGTGGTATTTGTGCCTCTGATCTTTGTGGGTGGTGTAGTGGGTATATTTTTCAAACAGCTGGCAGCACTGACAGCAGTAACGCTTGTCGCATCACTGCTAGCAGCTATATCACTTACTCCTATGGTTTCTTCTCTTCTCCTGAAAAAGAAAGAGAAGAAGGATATGAATAAAAGAGCAGGCAAAATATTTGAAGCCAGCGAACGACATCTCAGAGCAGCTGAGAATGCATATAAAAAAGTACTCGGCTGGGCTGTCTATCATAAGACTACTGTTATTGTTTCAGCAGTGTTTTTACTTGCAGTATCACTCTATGCAACAAAGTTCATAGGAACAGACTATCTCCCGATGTTTGATGCCGGTGATGTCATAGTTGTATTCCAGACTGAGGTGGGTACCAGTGCTGAGGAGACTGACAGGGTTGCGCAACAGGTAATGAGAGTGATGCAGGATAATATACCTGAGATGATCCCGGGGTCTTTATCCGCCATTTCAGGTCAGACACGCGATGGTTTATTGTCTATGGTTGGCTTCTCTGAAGGTAAAAACACAGGGACAGTATTATGCCATCTGACCCTCCCTGATAAGCGCGACAGGAGCGCCTCTGAGATCGGTGACGTACTAAGGGCAGAGGTGGCTGAGATACCCGAAATAGTCAAGTTCCATGTCACCGCAGGTAATATCCTTGAAACAGCAGTACTCGGAAATGCCAAGCCAATTGAAGTAAAGATCAGCGGAAGCGACCTTGATCAGCTTGAAAAGACTGCCTCTGAAATAAAGTCAAAGATTGAGTCTATACCGGGTATGATTGATGTTGAATCAACTGCTGATCAGGGAAAACAGGATTACCAGATACTGATTGACCGTAAGAAGGCATCTTCAGTTGGGCTTAACTCAGGCATGATTGCAATGCAGGTACGGCAGAGTATCTATGGCGCTGAGGCAGGCTCTGTTTCTGAGGGAGGCGATGATTATGATATTACTATCAGGTATGATCAGAACAGCAGATCAGGCATAGAGTCTATTGATAACATAATGATAACTACTCTCCTGGGTACACAGGTAAGACTATCTGATGTTGCTGAGATACAACAGGGGTATGGACCGATGGAAATACGCCGTGAATCACAACAGAGGTATGTGACTGTAAGTGCTGAACTGAGTGGCGTATCACTTGGAGGAGCAGCTGAAGAGGTAAACAAGGCCCTTGAGTCAGTTGATGTACCTGAAGGGATAGACATAAAACTGGCTGGCCAGCTTACATCACAGGATGAGTCTTTCGGTGATCTTAAACTGGTTTTGCTGATAGGGGTGCTTCTTGTTTATATGGTTATGGCTGCACAGTTTGAATCATTCAGACATCCATTTATCATCATGCTTGCTGTGCCTTTCACAGTAGTAGGTATTGTGGTGGCATTCCTTATCACCGGAACAACTCTCAGCGTTACTACATTCATCGGTATAATTATGCTTGTGGGTATTGTGGTTAAAAACGGTATAATACTGGTTGACTATACAAACATGCTTCGCAAAAGAGGCTACAGACTCTATGAAGCCATACAGGAGGCTGGCAGATCAAGGCTCAGACCTGTTGTCATGACCTCATCTACAATGATTCTGGCAATGGTGCCAATGGCACTGGCAAGAGGAATGGGATATGAGATGTTCTCGCCAATGGCAATAACCATGATAGGAGGTTTACTCTTCTCTATGCTTATTACCCTGATTATTGTACCGGTATTCTATGCAGTGTTTAACCGTAAAGATTAAATATAACAATTATGAAGTTTATATATTGTACATGTAATGTAAGTGTCTCAGAACGAGTGATATCGCTTCTTGAGGAGAATGAGGTGCGCGATTATCAGTTAATAGACAGGGTTATAGCCCGTAATGTGATTGGTGATCCGCGATTTGATACAGCAGTATGGCCGGGTTATAATGTTACCATCACAATGCAGTTCTCAAGTGATGAGAAAGCTGCTGTTGTAACTGACCTGTTGAAAAAGTTTAACAGGGAGTCAGCTTTTAATGATGATGAATTGCTGACTGTCTGCAGTTGGAGTATTGATACATATTTCTATGACTAATAAAAAATAATAAAAATGAAAACGAGGATTGTTTTACTGGTTACTGTTGCAGCCTTGCTGCTTTCAAACCAGACAATGTGGGGGCAGCTTTACTTCGGACTTAGGACCGGGGTTGATATTGAAACACGTTCAGAGCTGGGTCAGCTCTGGGATAATGACGAGATAAGTACCGGATTTCTCATGGGCGGTACTATGGAGTATAAATTAAATGAAACACTCTCTTTACAGACTGAACTAAACTTTATTCAGAAAGGGGAGAAGTACAGCTCAACTATCAATGGTGTTGATACAGATATCAGAAAGGAGTTTAATTATTTAACTATCCCTTTGCTTGTAAGAGGCACATTTGATGATGAGCTGCAGCTAAAAAACAACTGGAATGTATATGGATATGCCGGACCATATTATGGATACCTGGTGTCGGCAAAAAACCATGTCAATACAGTCGGATCTGAAGAGAATACTGATATCACTGACGATTCTGTCAAAGATGACTGGGGTGTGGTATTAGGTGGTGGAGTATCATACAAACTAAAAAATGGATGGGGACTGTTTTCAGAGCTTCGCTATGATATGGGACTCGGAAAAATCGACAACGATAATTCTGACCTGCGAAATAAAGCTATAAGCCTCTGCGTGGGAATAAGATTCTGAAATTTTTGTAAGGATTAATTTCAGACGGAAGGCGGTTGACATTTTTGTCAACCGCCTGTTTTATAATCATCAGTGTTCTGGTGTATTGACGGAGAATCCTGACCCGTGGAATCTAAATAATGCTTCTGCAATCTGTTACTTTATTGTAACCTCTGCCAGCACGTCATCCTTCATCACATTCTGTCCGGGCTTGACTCCAATCTTCATTATTGTTCCTGTGGCTGATGAGAGTATTTCGTTTTGCATCTTCATTGCCTCAAGTATGATAACCGGTTCCCCGCTTTTGATCTCACTGCCTTCCCTGACAGGCACTTCCACTATTTTGCCTGGCATGGGAGCCCTTATTATCAATCTGTCATTGCGGCCCTGTGATGACTTCAGCACCTTCTTCCGTTGTAGTGAGAATGGTGTCTCAATAGTGAAGGTATAACTTATATCATTAAACAGTATCTCATACTTATTCTGTTTTGTACGCACTATCTCAACCGGATAACGTCTGTTCTTCCACAGTACATAGGTTCCATACTTCTCATCCTCCCTTAACTCAATAGTATACTCATGCTTCCCTACTTTTACAATGTTCTTTAGCGGAAGATTGAATGTAAATACTTCGCTTTCACTGTTTAAGGCGTGAAGTTTTTTTATCTCTGGTTTATGTGTTGTCATCATAGTCTAGAAACGGTTTATTCGTTTGTTCAGAAGCCATGGGTTCATCTCTTTACCCTGTTCATAATCAACAGATGAGACACTGTCTGAGAGACTCTCTTCAGTAAAGAGCTTTACTGCCAGCCAGGCGGCAATCGTCTCTTCATACTCACTGCTGCTGTGGAACTGATCAAGATCGTTCTCAATAAAGGCAGTAGTGAAATCGCCCGACTGAAAGAGCTGGTTTCTCATCAGCATTCTGAAAAATGGCAGGGTGGTCTTTGTCCCTTTAATCCATACTTTATCAAGTGCTTTCTTGGTGTTATGAATGGCATCCATTCTGTTTTCACCTGAGACAATAAGCTTGGCTATCATTGAATCAAAGCTTGCTACAATAGCTGATCCGGGTCTGACTCCCGTTTCCACTCTTATGTTTTCCCCTTCAGGGAAACTTAGTTTCTCTATCTTTCCTGGTGCGGGAGCAAAGCCTGCCTGTACATCTTCTGCATTTATACGGCATTCTATGGCCCAACCATTCAGTTTTACATCTTCCTGCCTGATGGCCATCGCCTCTCCACGTGCAATAAGTATCTGCTGTTCAATCAGATCAATGCCTGTAATGATCTCTGTCACAGGATGCTCTACCTGAATGCGGGTGTTCATCTCCATGAAATAGAAGTTATGATCTGAGTCAAGGAGGAACTCAACGGTGCCAGCTGAATAGTAATTAACAGCTTTGGCAATGATAACAGCCATACTCCCCATTTTCTCACGCAGTTCGCTATCAAGGGCCGATGAGGGGGCCTCCTCAAGCAGTTTCTGGTGTTTGCGCTGAACAGAACACTCTCTCTCTCCAAGATGTACAACATTGCCATACTGGTCTCCCAGTATCTGAAACTCTATGTGTTTGGGGTTCTCAATATACTTCTCTATAAAGACAGAAGGGTCATTAAATGCCTTTTCAGCCTCCCTGCTGGCAAGCAAAAACATCTTTTCCATCTCACCCGGCTGACGAACAATCCTCATGCCTCTGCCACCACCACCGGAGGCGGCTTTGATAATAACAGGATAGCCTATCCTCTCTGCCTGCTTAAGTGCCTCCTCTTCATTTGAAATGTTCCCCGGGCTTCCCATTGCCATGGGTATGCCATTTGAGAGTGCTATTTGCCTGGCAACGGTTTTGTTGCCCATTTTGTAAATCGCATCAGGCGATGGCCCTATAAATGCTATTTTATTCTCATAGCATTTCTGTGCAAAATATGCGTTCTCAGCAAGAAACCCATAACCGGGATGCAGTGAATCACATCCTGTCTTCAGGGCTATTGTAATGAGCCTTTCCACATCGAGAAAGACAGGTATGTCGGGGGCCTCTCCTGACAGATCATAGATCTCGTCGGCAAAATCAAGATACATAGCTCCCGGCTCTGCATCAGTCCTTATACATACTGATGCAATGCCCATCAGTTTTGCTGTACGCATTATCCTGATAGCTATTTCCCCCCTGTTGGCTATTAATATCTTTGTTATAGTTACTTTCTTCATTTTCTCATTGTTAAAGAGGCATGTTGTCATGTTTACGCGATGGCACCTTCACCCATTTGTTATTCAGTGCCTCAAATGCAGAAATGAGCTTGCTGCGTGTAACAGCAGGATCTATAACTTCGTCAATGTAACCCTTCTCATCAGCAATAAATGGATTTGCTACCTTCTCACGATATGTCCTGACAAGCTCTTTCTTGAGACTGACCGGATCCTTCGCTTCCGCCAGCTCACGACGGTAGAGTATGGCAACTGCTCCATCAGGACCCATTACGGCTATCTCTGCTGATGGCCAGGCAAAATTGAAATCACCACCCAAGCCTTTACTGTTCATTACAATGTATGCACCACCGTATGCCTTGCGTAAAATGACAGTTATACGTGGTACAGTGGCTTCAGCATAAGCATATAGCAGCTTGGCTCCATGACGTATTATACCCTGGTGCTCCTGATCCATTCCAGGGAGGAAACCCGGGACATCCTCAAAGGTCAACAAAGGAATATTAAAGGCATCACAGAACCTGATAAACCTCGCGCCTTTGGTTGATGAGTCAATGTCAAGTACACCGGCAAGTACCTTGGGCTGGTTGGCAATTATTCCAATAGTCTTGCCCTTAAGTCGTCCGAACCCGGTAACAATACTCTGGGCATAGAGCTCAGAGGTCTCAAAGAAACTACCCTTGTCTATGATAAGATTTATTACATCACGTACATCATAAGCCTTGTTGGGATCATCAGGGACAATATCCCTCAGCTTTTCGTTTATATCCGCTGTCAGACCATCATATACAGTCACCGGAGGATTCTCTACATTATTTGACGGGAGATATGTCAGAAATTTTCTAAGGGCAATTATAGTATTCTCCTCATCATCATATATCATGTTTGCCACACCGCTTTTGCGGGCATGAATCTCGGCTCCGCCAAGATCTTCACTTGATACATCTTCATTAAGAACCTCCTTTACCACATTTGGCCCGGTAACGAACATATAACTGGTATGACTTGTCATAAATACCCAGTCAGTGAGGGCAGGGGAGTATACTGCACCTCCTGCCGCCGGACCCATTATCACAGATATCTGAGGTATTATACCTGATGATTGAATAATATTACTGAATATAAGGGCATAGCCATTGAGACTGGCTATACCCTCCTGTATACGCGCTCCTCCTGAGTCTATGAGACCTATTATAGGGGCTCCCATCTTCAGGGCCATTTGCTGTATCTTGTCTATCTTTCGTGCATGAACCTGCCCCAGTGATCCACCCATTATTGTGAAATCCTGTGCATAGGCAAAGACCAGCCGTCCTCCTACCTTTCCATGACCTACAATTACCCCGTCACCGAAGGACTTCTCAACCTTCCCGAACTCTATCCCGTTATCTGCCGGAGTGACAAAGGCATCTATCTCTTCAAAGGAGCCTTCATCAAAAAGCAGGGCTATACGTTCGTAGGCCGTAAGTTTACCTTTATTATGCTGTTTCTTTGCCCGCTCTGTATTATACTGTTTCTTAAGAGCGTTATCTCTGTCAAGATATGATTTGAAATTCTTACTGTTTATGTCCATATTCCCTATTTACCTTCTTTTTCTGTTAATGCCCTAACAGCAGGGCATGACAAAAATCATGCATTTCAGTTAAAAAAGCAAGTGTTTTTTCGACCGTAATTTGTCAATGCCGATAAATAGGCTGAAAGCTAGTTGTTTGCAAATGGAATATTTTTCAATAATATCTTATTCAATGTAAGGTTTTATAGCATTTACCCATATTCTGTACCCTTCATAGGTAAGATGAAGTCCATCTATTGAACATTCTTTCCTCATATGATTTTCTTCATCGCAAAGCAGGGAGAACAGATCAATATATTGAACCTCTTCTTTGGCTGCCAGTTCCTTTAGTTTTTCGTTCACTTCCATGATCCATGCTGTCTTTGCATTGTCAGTACGTTTTATCTCGAACTTGAGAGCCACAGGAAGAACACTCTGAACATATATTTTTGTCTCAGGGGTTTCACACTTGATCCTCTGTATAATCTTCTCATAATTGGCAATAATATAGTCCGGACTCTTTCCGTGAGAGAGATCATTTACACCAATAAGGATGAAAATCTTTGCAGGTTTAAGCCTGGTAATGGCATCAAGTCTCAGTAACACACCGTCAGTAACATCTCCGCTTATACCCCTGTTGAGACATTTGCTGTTGCCCAGAAGTTCGTGCCATTCCCCAAAGTCGGTGATACTGTTACCCAAAAATATTATCTCATTGTCAATATCGGGAAGATGCTCATACATATCCTTGCTGTGCCAGTAATATGTTGTGCGAAGTGCACTGTCAGCAGCAGTAAGAACATCCTGTGACTTCAGGCAGTTAAATGACACTGCTGCGATGATGAGAAAAAGAAAAAGTTTTTTCATAATTTTTGTTTTAAAACAAGTAATAAAATATTCTTTTAAATAAGTTCCCTGATAATCTTTTTCATCTCGGGGTATTGCTCCTCCATGCTTTTT
>QKCK01000109.1 GCA_003245695.1 Bacteroidota bacterium
GGTTCTATTCCTTTTTTGTTCATCCATGCAAACAACCCCATTATAGGGAAGGTAAGAGAAACAACAAATAACGGGTTGAAGGTCTGGAAGACTTCGGGTGAAATGGCATTTAAGTCATTGAATTGCATGTATTTGTAATATGCAAATGCTATAGTTAATGCAAACAGGACAGCCCCGATAATTCTTGTCCTGGCAGATGACTTGCTTTTAACAAGTAACACAATTCCGAGGATTGAGCCTGCTACAGCAAGCAGGGTCCAGAGTGTAAAGAAGAGATTTGTGAAAGGACTTACCTCCTTAAAAGTATAATCCCTTGCAAACCATGTAAGGGTAAGACCATTCTGGTGGAAAGACATCCAGAAGAAAATCACCACAAAGAAAACCATGATAAGTGCTGAAACACGTGCCATTTCCTCTTTCTTTGCACTGACGAGAATCCAAACAACAAACCCGGCAAATAAACCATAAGCAGCTCCATCTTTAAATCCAACCAGATAATGCATGCCGAAAGCTGTGATTGCCATTGCCAGAATTGCACCTATCAGGGCTGCTGGTTTGAACTGTGACTGTGACTCTTTATTTGACTCTTTCTGTATCTTTTCCTTTGAGGGGAGCAGTTTAATAAAGAAGATGTAAACAAGCAGAGAGATTACCATTGCTGATGCAGCTATTCCAAAAGCATAATTGTACCCCTTGGAGAAGACATCAAGATAGTTTTGAGCAAATGCACCCAGATCAGTAACAGGGCCTGAGATACTTACTTTATCTGCAAGTTGTTGTAAAGATGAAGTGTCAGATAACGTTCCGTTATTAAATTGATGACAAAGTGCTGGCAAACTGCCATCGTGGAGAAAACCGTTGGTTTTAAGCCACCAGTTTCTTATCCCTGTTGCAGCAAAAGGAGCAAAAATAGCCCCTACATTGATACCCATATAGAATATCATGAATGCAGAATCTCTCAGTTTAGAGTATTTCGGATCATCATACATCTGTCCTACTACTGCCTGAAGATTCCCTTTGAATAACCCGTTACCAAATGCTATGGTAAAAAGGGCTATTACAGTGAATGTAAGTGATAAGCCTGGAATGGCCATAAATACATATCCTGCAAACATAATCAGGATACCCATTAAAATAACTGTTTTATACCGGCTGGTGCTATCAGCAATAATACCACCTATTAGCGCCAGAGCGTAGATGCTGAAATAAAACCAGCTGTAAATTCCTGAAGCTTTTTCGGCTGACAGACCATATTTGGCCTGCAAAAAGAGCACAAGTATTGCCATCATGGTGTAAAAGCCGAAACGCTCTCCCATATTGGCAAAAAAGGCAACAATTAGTCCTTTTGGATGGTTCTTAAGCATAAGTCTATTTTTTAGTGGTTTTCAAATTTTTCTGATTGCGACAAATATATAAATCTTTTTTTACTGAGAAAGTGATCTAAATAGGAGAGAGGAAGACAATATTCCTCTAACTATTATGGTTAAATTTGTGAAAAGCATAACTATGAAGATATTTAATGCTGAACAGATACGAAGAATAGACGCGGCAACCATTGACCATGAGCCAGTTGCTTCAGCAGATCTTATGGAGAGAGCTGCTTCAGCCTTATACCACTGGATTGTTGAACGATATGAGGTAACAACTCATTTCTCACTCTTTGCAGGTCCGGGGAATAACGGCGGTGATGCTCTTGCTCTTGCCCGCATAATGGTTAAAAATGGATATAAGGTAAAAGTGTTTATTATTAATACCGGAGGCTCTTTCTCTGATGATTTTCAGGTTAACCTTGACAGATTACGTTCAGCAGCCATTATTGCCACAATGATATCTGATGAGAAAGAGATTCCTGACCTGCAACAAGGCACCGTGGTTATAGACGGGATATTTGGCAGTGGCTTAAGTCACCCGGTATCAGGCTTGCCAGCTTCAGTAATAAGAATGCTGAATCAATCAGGTCATATCATAATTTCTATTGACATACCATCTGGTCTTTTCTGTGACAGACTGCCAACTGCCGATTCAGATGCCATTATTTGCGCATCATATACTCTTTCATTCCAGTTCCCCAAACTGACTTTTATGACTCATGAGGGATACTGTTATACAGGCAGATGGGAGGTGCTTGAAATCGGTCTTCTTCCTGATGCAATAGCATCTGAACATACATCTTATTTTTATGTTACAACTGACGATATATCATCTCTTATTAAGGGCAGAAGCCGTTTTGACCATAAAGGAGTCTTCGGACATGCATTGATAATAGCAGGATCATATGGCAAAGCCGGGGCAGCCATACTTGCATCATCAGCAGCTCTGAGAAGCGGAGCCGGATTGGTTACCTGTCACCTGCCCGTGAAGTGTGTCAGCCCTTTTCAGTGTGCATTGCCTGAAGCAATGGCATCGCCCGATGATGGCGATGAGCACATTACCTCCCTGCCTGAGGTGCTGAAATATGATGCCGTAGGAGTAGGACCTGGCATAGGAACTGACCCCGACACTCGAAAGACTTTTGCTGAGCTTCTTTCTTCATATCGCAATCCAATGGTCGTTGATGCTGACGGACTGAACATATTATCGCTCGAGCCTGATATGATATCACTGCTTCCTGAGAACTCAGTACTCACTCCGCATCCTGGAGAATTCAGCCGCCTGACAGGAGTGAAGAACAGCGGCCTGGAACGGTTGAGCCTGCAGATGGAATTTGCATCACGATACAGATGTATCGTGGTTCTTAAAGGAGCCTTTACTTCAGTTGCACTGCCCGACGGAAGAGTATTCTTTAACAGCACAGGTAACCCGGGTATGGCAACTGCCGGAAGCGGTGATACTCTGACAGGTATCATTACCTCACTGTTGGCACAGGGGTATCTCCCTGCTGATGCAGCCGTAACAGGTGTCTTCCTGCATGGCCTGGCAGGCGACCTGGCCCTGAGTGATGCCTCTCCTGAATCACTCATGGCAGGTGACATAATCAGAAACCTGGGGATGGCTTACAAGCTGCTTGCATAGAAACCATAATAGTTATATTTGTACAAAGAAAAAACTATGAGTAATAAA
>QKCK01000337.1 GCA_003245695.1 Bacteroidota bacterium
CATATAATAATTATATTTGTAACAAATTTTACAGGAGTAAAAGAATTTGTAACTTACAGTATTCAAAAAAATAAGTTGTCATTATGAGAGTCGGTGACATTTGCACTGCAGTAAAAGGGAAGGTGATATGTGGCGTTGACAAACTTGAACAGGATGTTGAATTTGCCTTTGCCTCTGACCTTATGAGTGATGTTCTGACAGTAAAGAGTGACAATCTGTTGCTCATCACTGGCCTTGCCAACCTGCAGACGATAAGGACAGCTGAGATGAGTGACATTGCCTGCATTCTTTTTGTGCGAAACAAGTCCGTCACCAGTGAGATGAAGCAGCTTGCTGAAGAGAGCGGGATTCCTCTGATAACTTGTAGTATAACTATGTTTAAGGCAGCCGGGGAATTGTACAAAGCCGGACTCAAACCTTTGTTTTGAGTATCAGAGAGTGATGAATTTTGAATATAAGGTAGAAGGAGGAGACTTCACGCATGCTGGATATGCTTCCAGTCAGGTCAAGAAGATGCTGAAGCAGTTGGGTGTTGACGTCAGTATTATTAAACGCGTGGTTGTTTGTCTCTATGAAGCTGAAGTGAACATTGTGGCACACGCCTACAGCGGTGTGATATATATTGAACTCACGGCTGACAGAATTATCATGCGGCTTGTTGATAAAGGCCCGGGGATACCCGATATTGATCTGGCCATGCAGAAGGGTTATTCAACAGCG
This sequence comes from Bacteroidota bacterium, assembly GCA_003245695.1. Classification (GTDB taxonomy): domain Bacteria; phylum Bacteroidota; class Bacteroidia; order Bacteroidales; family VadinHA17; genus SR-FBR-E99. The sequence continues at coordinate 721 of QKCK01000337.1, forward strand.
TCTCATGCAGTCAGGGAGATGGGATTTGGAGCCGGCATGGGATTGCCAAATATCAGTTCCAATGCAGATGTGTTCAATATATCAAGTGATGTAGGAGTTGGAACCACAGTTGAAATAATGATAAATCTGAATGCAATAGCAGCCTGAATCAATGGAAAAACAGTTCTTCCATCATGCGCTTAAGATAGTAGAAGAGGCCTGCATTGGTTGTTCTCTCTGTATGAGAGTATGCCCCACTGAGGCATTGCGTATCAGAGATGGGAAGGCCCACCTGATAGAGGATCGTTGTGTTGACTGTGGTGAGTGTTTCAGGCAATGTCCGGTAAATGCCATTATAATTGAGCAGGATGATATAAGCCATATATTTGAATACAAACATCGTGTAGCTCTTGTTCCCGCACTTATTCATGGTCAGTTTGAGCATGACATCTCTATGTCAGAGATAAGTGCAATACTTAAAAGCATGGGGTTTACCTGGATATATGAGGTTGAGCACGGCGCCGGCGTTTTGAAGAGTGTCATGGAGAAACTCATCACCGACACTCAAACGCCAAAGCCACTGATATCAACCTATTGTCCGGCCGTTGTGAGACTCATACAGGTGAAATTTCCCTCACTGATAAAGAATTTTGCATATATAAAAGCCCCGCTTGAGATGGCTGCATATTATTGTCGCAGGGTGTTACGTGACATGGGGGCTCATAATGCTGAGATAGGTGTTTTCTATGTCACTCCATGTGCTGCTAAAATAGCAGCGGTAAAGTCTCCGGTAGGTGAAGAGAGCTCTCAGATTTCAGGGGTCATCAACCTTGATGTTCTGTTCAACCATATAAGCAAGACTATCAGAAACAAAAGTGAATATCTGACATCAGAACAGAGCGCCGTGACACTCTCACCCTCATTCATGTTATGGAGTCTCACAAACGGTGAAGCAAAAAACATGAAAGGCAATACTCTTGCAATTGATGGCATGAAGAATGTCATTGACTTTCTTGAGAAACTTGAAGATGATGAAATCACCAACGTTGATTTCCTTGAACTGAGAGCCTGTGATGAAGGTTGTGCCGGAGGTGTTCTGCTCTCATCAAATAAGTTTCTTGTAGCTGAACGTCTTAGAAAAAAAGCCAAGAACATCATAAACACCAATTCGCGCACCAAAGGAGACAGCACCCCTCCTATTGAGGCTTACAATGAGTATCTGATGGGCAAGGTAAGGATAAAGGAAGAGATTAAACCCCGTTCCATGTATCGTCTTGCTGAAGACAGGGATCAGGCCATGAAGATGATGCAGCGATCAAGGAGACTGATGTGTTACCTTCCGGGGACCGATTGCGGCATATGTGGTGCTCCAACCTGCCTGACACTTGTTGAGGATATTGTCCGCCACAGAGCCCATATAACCGACTGTATCTTTGTAAGGCATAATATGGAAGAAAAGATAATGCTTGATCCTGAGACATCCAGAAAGATTATGAAAAAGATCTGGGGGAATGACAATTTTGAAAAAAACTGTAATAAAAAAGGAGCAGAAAATGAAAGTAATTGATATTATTGAAAAACTGAACCTTACATTGTTTTCAGGCAGTGATGGTCTTAACAGGGAGGTAAAAGGCGGATATACTTCTGACCTTCTCAGTGATGTTATGGGTCATGCCGATGCAGGCAGAGTCTGGATTACAATCCAGACACATAAAAATATTATGGCTATTGCTTCATTGAAAGATTTGCCGGCAGTGATAATTGTCGGGGCCGAAAAACCGGGAGACGATACAATGGATCAGAGCAATATTGAAGGAATTCCCATTCTTGGCACATCACTAAGGTCATTTGAGATCAGTGCTGAACTTTATAATATTCTCAAAGAAGAATGAGACCTTTCAGGGCAGACATACATATTCATTCAGTGCTCTCTCCCTGTGCCTCTCTTGACATGAGTCCGGCAGAGATAATAAGCAGGGCAAGAGCCCGTGGCCTGGAGCTCATTGCCATTACAGACCATAACTCCACCCTTAACTGTAACCTCGCTGTGATTCTTGGAATGGAGGCAGGTATTAGTGTAATAAGGGGTGCTGAGGTAACCACAGCAGAGGAGGTACATTGTCTGGCACTTTTCCCTGATGAGTCGGCCACAGGTTCTTTTCAGCTCTTTCTGGAAGACAAAATGCAAAACATCAGGAATGACACTGAGAAGTTTGGTTACCAGCTTGTTCTTGACAGGGAAGAAAACATCATATATGAACCTGAATACTTTTTACCTGCAGCGCTTACTGCCTCAATTGAGGAGGTAGAGGCTATGGTTCACTCACATGGAGGTATCTTTATCCCT
>QKCK01000122.1 GCA_003245695.1 Bacteroidota bacterium
ATAGTATTTATTAAAATCTTATAGTATATTTGAACAAACATTCTGTTATGAAAGAGATAACCAAGGCACAGGAAGACATACTCAAAGCTATCTGGGAGATAGAGAACGGTGCAGTCGGTGATGTGCTTGATAAGCTGCCGGAGCCAAAACCGGCATACAACACCGTGGCTACGGTGATAAAAGTGCTTGAGAAGAAGGGATATCTTTCTCATAAGACCTACGGCAAGACTAACGTCTATTATGCCATTATATCAAAGAAAGAGTATGCCCATCATGTGGCAAAAGAGGCCTTCACGGGTCTTTTTAACGGGTCACTGAATCAGATGGTATCATCATTTGTCAGAAACAAGGATATAAGTATCATAGAGCTTGAAGAGCTCAGGCAGATGCTTGAGATGGAGATAGAAAAACAAAAGAGATAATATGGATTTCATACGATACATATTCCTGTCGGCAGTATGTCTAAGCATATCATTCCTGACGTTTGGCCTTTTTATACGCCGGGGTACTCACTTCAGATATATGAGGCTGTTCCTTATGGTTTCGGTGGCAGTGTCTCTGCTGCTGCCCTTATTCACCTGCACTATTGACCTCTCACAGTTAGTTGGAAGAGTTTCAACCAATAAGGAAATGACAGGCTATCTGATTACCACCGGCACTCTCCAGGCGACAGAAGAGATCAAACCCGGATTTTTTGAGGTCAACCATAACTTTCTTATGGCAATCTATTCTGTCATAACAATTACACTGATAGTAAGGCTTCTGATACAACTTTCAGTATTGGTCAGTCTGTACATCAGGGCAGAAAAAGGATATTGCCGGGGTAATATACTTCTGTTTTCAGATAAGATCAGAAGTCCTTTCTCCTTCTTCAGATGGATATTCATCCCCCGTGAGATTTCAGGTGATGAAGAGAAGGAGAGTATAATAGCACATGAGAGTGTTCATGCATCACAATACCATTCTGTTGACAACATGCTTATTGAATTCGTAACGGCCGTAATGTGGTTCAATCCGCTTGTCTGGATGATGAAGAGATCTATTCATCTGGTTCATGAATACCTTGCAGATGAAGGAGCACTAGGTACCGGCATTGACAGGCTGAGGTACCAGGCGCTCCTAATAAATCAGGTAACCGAAGAGAGACTCATCTGCCTCTCCTCAAGTTTCAATCACTCATTAATAAAAAAACGAATGATTATGATGACCAAAAGTAAAAATTATCAGTCACGAAAACTAAAAATTCTTTCACTGATTCCGTTATCAGCCCTCCTGGTGGTGGTTGTATCTATCCTCAACGGCTTATTCCCTGAGAAAGCCACAGCCAGTGAGGTTATTAATGAATCTGTTGTCTTTGACATCCCTTCATCTGCTGCAATACCTGCTGTTATACCAGTTATACAGGACGACACAGTAAAGAAAAAGAGATACAAGCTGGTTGTAGAAACCAATGGCAGCAAGAAGAGCGAAACCACAACAGTGATGATTTCTGATAAAGGAAATGCTGACTCAATAATCTATGTGGTTGATGGTGTTCATGTAAAAGACATATCATGTCTTGACACCGATTCGATAAAAACCATAAATGTGATAAAAGAAGACAATGTGATAATAATACGCACAAAAGAGTCAGGTAATGAGCATAAGGGGAGGATTGTCATTAAAGTGGGCAGCAGTGTATTACCCGATGGCGCAATTATTTATATTGACGGGAAAGAGAGCACAAAGGAGGAACTTAAAAAGCTTGATCCTGATCAGATTGAGTCAGTTACAATAAAAAAGGAAGGCGACAGTAAAGGCATAATACAGATTACCACAAAACAGAAGAATCAGTAAAGAAAAAAAGCCCCGGCATCAGAAATGAACGGGGCTTTGGTTTTATAATTGTTTATCATGGCTCACTCTGCCGAGGGGTCATCTACTTTTCCCATGAATAATATAGTGCCTGTTGATGTCTCCCTGATAAAATAGAGGAACGGTCGGTTTATGTCAATAACAGACAGAGAGGGATCTATTGACGTAGAAATAAAAGTAACGACTGTTGCTGCTGCAGCCTCAGTGCCTTCTTCATCTGTCTCAATAAAAGTCTGATGCAATACTTCTGATATTACAACATGCTGATCAGAGATATTACTGAAGTCAGCCAGGTCGCTGCAAGCTACACCCATACCCAAATCAACAAGATCAGGAATCAATTCTCTTCTATAACCATACTTGAACTTAGGCATGCTCAGCTGTACTTTGAGGGTGCCCTCTTCCATATTCGTCATCCATTCACTCCATGAGTCTGATGTCAGTACGGAAGCAATATCAGCCGTTGTCTTTCCTTCATCAGGCAACATTACCACCATGGTATAATTACCCTGCCCGTATGGCAGTTCTACAAGCGTAGCATCACCGGTTCTGGTTACTTTCAGGTTTGTCTCATTATACATTGTTGACACATTTTTTGTACCTCCACCACTGAGATAAAACGGTTTGTCTGTTGTTGCATCACTGTCAAACTTATATCTCCACTTGCCATTAAAGTATACAGCATTTATAAGAAACATAACTGTAGACGGGTCTATTGACTCAATCATATTTGTGATCTTGTCATGGGTCTTGTCCGCAATCCAGTTATTGATATCATCCTTTGCACCAGGGTCATTGACATCAAACTCTTTTGAAAAGGCCTTAAAATATGTTTCAAGAGTATTAATAAATGGTTCTTTGACCTCAAATTTTTTCTCCACCCACACTGAGTTGGCAATCTCAACCAGTACCCGTTCATCTACAGGAATCATATCGGATAAAAGTTTCAGGTAGGCATCATTAATCTCTTCGAGTGTTTTACCCTGCAGGCAGAGAGTCTCAGCCATGCCGTCGTATGTCTCTCCTGAGGCACCGTTTAATGCCATTGTCAGGGCACTGGAGATACTGAATGGCGAAATAAGTATATTGCCACTACCCTTCGAATCAACTACTGTGGGCTTAAATATGTTAAAAGCAAAATTGTTTGCAGAGTCAACCACTGCTTTCTGTTTCTCTGTTAACACAAT
>QKCK01000221.1 GCA_003245695.1 Bacteroidota bacterium
CTTTTATAATGGGGATGTGTTATTGCTCCTTCCCTGACAGATTTTTCCTTATCCAGAAACAAATCGAGATCAATCTTTATCTGCTTACCCAATCCGTTACAATGAGGGCACATGCCTTCAGGATGATTGAAAGAGAAATAAAACGAAGGTCCTATAAAAGGCTTGCCTATGCGGGAATAAAGAAGGCGCAGGTAAGTATTGATTTCCGTGGCTGTACCCACTGTGCTCCGGAGGTTATTTCCCATTCGTTTCTGGTCAATGACGATAGCAGTGGATAGATTGAGAATATCATCCACATCTGGCCTCGACAGCTTCGGCATCCGCGTACGGGCGAAGGTGGAGAATGTCTCTATCAGTTGGCGTTGGGCTTCAGTATAGATAGTGTCGAATAGTAATGATGACTTTCCCGATCCGGAGACCCCGGTAAAAACCACCAATCTGTGCTTGGGAATCTCTAAATCTATGTTCTTTAGATTGTTGGCATGTGCGTTCTTAATAATGATTTTATCCCTGCTCATATTTTTATGACTTTAATCGTTTATCGCCTGTCAATGAAAAAGCGTTTGACACAGTTGTGATATTCTTAACTAGCTCCTCAATCTGCATCTCAGCCGTCATTATTTATCATGTAAATAAGATGCAGCAAAATAAATTTAAGTGAGAGGATCAAAATAGTAAAAAAGAGACAAAATGAGATATTAAAAGCTAACAGCTCTCTGCGTTTATATTATAATCAGGGTATTTAACAAGAAATTCCTTTGGAGTATATCCAGAATAGCTCTTGAAGTCTTTTATAAAGTGTGAATGGTCGAAATACCCATTCATATATGCATACTCAGATAAACTGATATTCTTATTAACGCTGAACTCCTGTAGTATCTCCTGAAAACGTACAAGTTTAATAACCTGTTTGGTGGTTTTACCGAGGTATCTTGAAAACTTACGTTCCAGTGTCTTCTGCGAGGTATAAAGGCTTTCAGACAAATGTCTGGCATTCGTTTGTCCCTTACTTTGTTTGACAATTCCGAACCCCCGCTGAATTAACAAACTATCATGTGATGGTATCGGAGAGTATCTCTTTAAAAGAAAATTCTCAATAACAGTCACTCTTTCTTTTATGGTTTCTTTCAGATACAATGATTCCTCAATCTGTTTTGCTTCAGCGTTGAAGATATCTGCCATATCTACGCTCAGGTTCTCTATTTCTGTGAGGGGGAAGTTAAAGAAATGGCAGGCGCCGGCAGGATAGAAACTGATAAAAACAACACCTGTCTCTCCATTGGTAGAAACATCTGAATAACTGTCACTTAATCCACTGATTATCGATCTGGGCTGATTAGCAACAGAATTATCTGAATGAAGTACAACAAAGGGATCTTTATAATGAAACATCAGCTGGATATTCTCAGTTGGTATAACCCTCTCAGTGACATCAGCTTCATCAATATCCGACTCCATAAAGCAGTAATGCTTAATGTAATACCGCAGTAGCCCCGATGGTTGTACTATCTGAAACCTCATAAAATGTCTTTGATGCAAAAATAACTCTTTAAATCAAATAATGCTCAGGAGGACGAGGCGTGAGGCGTTAGGCGTGAGAGATGAGGCGTGAGAGATGAGGCGTGAGGCGTGAGAGGGAAGACAAACCTGTCCGCCGAAGGGAAACGAAGGCGGAAGACAAAAGTGGGGTTTCCTGACTATACGGATCCCGCTCCACGGGACTTCGTCACTCCGTTCCTCAGCTTTCGACTTTATGAACTTTATGAACTTTATAAACTTTTGACTATACTAAGGTTTTATGTAGTTCGACCAATGTGTCTGGACAATTTTCCATTGTCCATCTGATTCAAGCCTGTAGACTTCAGTACAGTTCCACTTGTATACTGTGTCAGCTTTATAGGAATGCAGGTTGAAAGTCAGCACAGCCATTTCTTTCGTGGCAGTAACTTTCGGATTAATCATTTCATATTCTGATATATTAATCTGCCCTTTGATTGGCTCATAATACTTCCTCAGGTTATCAAGTCCGTCTAACCGCTGTTCGATAGAAGGGTCAAAGTAAGTTACATCATCAGCTGAAAGGTCGAGATAACCGCTTGGGTCGCCCTGATTCCACTTTTCCAGTGCCTCTTTCTCCAAAGCAATAATAGTCTGGGGAATGTCTGTGTCGGATATTTGCGAAGAGTTCATTTTTACAAAAATTATCAGTATTAAAAAGGCTATCTGTTTCATGCCTCAAAATTAGGCTTCTTCATTGTAAATCAGGGAACAAAAAACAAGGGATAAATGATACTTTTCAGGGATTTGTCTGTTTTCGAAAATTCAAAGGTGTGACATTGGTATGTTCCCTGAAAACCTTGTTAAAATAGGTTGTATTTTCATAGTTCAGATAGTCAGCAATCAGTTCAATACTCATTTCAGTATATAGCAGCAACTTTTTTGCCTCAAGGATGGTCCTGTTCAGTATGTATCTCTTCGCTCCTGTGCCAAGATGTTCTTTAACAATGCTGTTTAAATGACCGCTTGTGATATGTAGTCTCTGAGAATAATATTCAACGCCTCTTTCCTGTCTGAAGTTAGTTTCAACCAGTTGTGTAAAGTGCTCAATGTATCTGTTAAATTTTTTCTTAACAGACTGAGGATAAGCTGAAACATATTTTCTGTTCAGAAAAATTAGTGTTTGATATAACAAAGCCCTTAAAATGTGTTTGTCATTATTCTTAAATGATAGTATTTCAGTATTGATGTCGTGTAACAGGCTTGACACCTTCAGAAAGTCGTCAGGTATCAGTTCGAGAACCGGCGGAGTATTTAGAAGATTAAAATATGCCAGTTGCTTTATGAATTGATCATCGTTAAAGAATGAGCATAAGAACTCTTCTTCAAAAATCAGGACGTAACCTTTGGGTGTCTGAACGGTATCCCATTTACGTATTTGTCCAGGTGATGAGAAGAACACTAGGTTTTGTCTGAGATCCTGTTTGTGGTTGTCAATTGTAAATGTTCCCTTTCCATCTGTGACAACAGTTATG
>QKCK01000220.1 GCA_003245695.1 Bacteroidota bacterium
TTACAATTCAAATAAAAGAGTTACTGATGAAGGAGCAAATGATTATTGGGAGAGCGCAGTAATAAAACCAGACATTTTGTTGCGTGATATTTCTGCCATATTACACCCTGAGTTATATCCTCACTATGAGCTTGTATATTACAGAAGGCTGAAGTAACTATGACCAGAAATAAGAGAAATATCATCCTTTTGTTCTTGTCCCTTACCTTTATTCTCTTGCTGCTCTTCATTGTTGATCTGCTCGCCGGAAGTGTCCATATTTCCCTGAATGAAATACCCGTCTTTTTATTTGGTGACGGGAATGCTACTCATGATATTATTTTTATGAAATTCCGTCTGCCCAAAGCACTAACTGCAGTTATTGCCGGGGCGACAATGTCTGTAAGCGGATTACTGATGCAGACTCTTTTCCGCAATCCGTTGGCCGGTCCTGATGTTTTGGGCGTTTCTTCCGGCGCAGGACTCGGAGTGGCGATAATGCTTCTTACATTTGCCCCTCTCAATAATGCTCTTACGGCATCTATGATGAGTGGCTGGGGTCTGATACTGTTCGCATGTGTCGGGGCCGGAGCAGTAATGTTGATAATTATGCTCATATCATCGAGAGTGAGGGATATAATGACAGTTCTTATCATAGGTGTACTGATAGCCAGTGCTGTGTCATCTGTAGTGACACTGTTACAGTATTTCAGCAATGAGACAATGCTGAAAACATATGTCATATGGACTATGGGAAATATCGGTAATCTGTCACCTTCGCAGTTAAAAGCCCTGTCAATAGTTTCAGTTGCAGGTCTGCTGCTTGCTGTCACACAGTTAAAACCTCTGAATGCAATATTAATGGGTGACACTTTTGCCAGAAGTGTAGGAGTAAATATCAGAACTTCACGCATATTGCTCTTTGCGTCTGCCAGTATTCTTGCCGGTAGTGTTACTGCTTTCTGTGGCCCTATAGCCTTTGTTGGTATTGCAGTTCCTCATATTGCACGTATCGTCTCCGGGGCATCAGATCATAAAGTGTTGCTGCCCTCTACATTGCTCTCTGGCAGTATTATAATGCTTGCAAGTGATGTAATCTCAAATATTCCTCCTTCAGGATCAGTTCTTCCAATTAACACAGTGACATCACTTATTGGTATTCCTGTGGTTATCTGGATTATCGCAGGAAAGAAAGGAATAAAAAAGTCTTTCTGATGGAGAAGGGGAGAGAGATAATATCAACAGAGAACCTGGCAATAGGTTATTCTAAGAGCCATGGTAACAGCATGGTGATGAAAGAGATTAATGTAAGTGCCTTCAGGGGAGAATTGATAGCACTTATCGGAAAGAATGGATCAGGCAAGAGTACCCTTCTGAGAACAATGACAGGGATGCAGCAACCACTGTCAGGGAGTGTCTTTATGAAGAGAAAGAAGCTTAATGATATTTCACGCACTGACCTGACAAAAACAATAAGTTTTACTTCAACTGAGCCGATAGACCTGCATAATATTAAAGTATATGAGGCAGTTGCACTCGGCCGCTTCCCATATACAAACTGGCTTGGGACGATCTCACATGATGACCACATTGTTATTGATGAGTCATTGAACCTTACAGGTCTGTCACATCTTGCTGACAGAAAAATAGACCGGTTATCTGATGGTGAAAGGCAGAGGGTCCTTATTGCCAGGTCACTGGCGCAGGATACAGAGCTGCTCGTTATGGATGAACCAACAGCTTTTCTTGATCTTCCTTCGCGCTATTCAATTGTAAGCCTGTTGAGAAAACTATCGCGTGAAAAGAAAAAATGTATTATTTATTCAACCCATGATCTGGATACAGCTATTAATGAAGCCGATAAACTATGGCTTATGAAAAGCGGAAAGATATCTCAGGGAGCACCTGAAGACCTGGTGATAAACCGTTCACTGGCAGAAGCATTTGAAAGTCCATCACTCTCTTTCAATATCTCTTCAGGGACATTCAGACTGGTGAGGTCCCCAAAAGGGTCAGTGAGACTGGAGGGCTCGGGCTATCTGAGAAGGTGGACTGAGAGAGCCCTGGTGAGAGGCGACTTCAGAATAGAGACATCAGCAAAATACCTGATAAAGACACCTGATGTCGCTGATGATACAGGATGGCAGATTATAACACCCGGGGGTGAGATAAAACATTTCACATCTATTTATGACCTTATAAATTACCTTGATGAAGAACCCTCTGTTAACCTTAAATAGTTATTGTACTCTTTTATAAAGGGACCGATATTTTCAACACCTAACTTCTTTGCAATAATCTTCTTGTTGCGATCAAGTATGTATATTAACGGAGTAGATTCAACATTGTAATAAAAATCAAAATGTGAAATTCTTGCCGGATCCCAACCATTTATCCAGTCAAGATTGTTGTCAGTAATATATCTTTCCCATTTCTGGCGGTCATCAGTGGTACAAATGGCAAAAACCTCAACTGAACCTTTATTCTCATCATAAAACTTTTTGAGCCTGGGAGTTGCTTCTTTGCAATGACCACAATCAGGTTCCCAGAAATAGAGGATAGTATACTCCGACCTGATGTCGTAGAGTGATACATATTGACCTGAAAAAGAATCCATCACCAGATCTGTGGCACTGTTACCTATCAAGTTGGGTTTTATTCTCTTGACCCTTTTTGCCAGATCAGCCTTGAACTCTTCACTTATCCATGGAGCTTTCCCTGAAAGGTAGATGCTGTCAGCCAGGTGAACAACAATAGCATCGTGTCCCATATATGCACTAGTGGTGTACTTATTGAAAATCCATGATGTCACATATTGATAAACCTCATTCTGATTCTGACATCGGGCTATGAGTTTGTCTGCTTCTTTGTTTATTGAGTCAGGAGACTGAATGACAACCTGACTGAAAAACTGTTCAAGCTTTGACCCTAAAATAGGAGTCCGTATCAGCCCGGGATTACTGAGGTCTGTATTGTCAAAGAAATGATCTTTATAGTATATATATGACCATAGTCTTTTTATGGAGTCATTTGACATGTATTCAACTGGAATAAGATCTGCCGGCATCTGAACAGGGATAAGAGTTTTTATTATTGTGCCCAGCAAATTACCGGCATTTGTCTCCTTTTCTGAACTCAGCCATGATTTCATCTTCTCCTCGTGCCTGAGATACTCTGCTTTGAGCCTGCCATATTCCTCCTTGTCGTTTGTGAATAGTTTCAGGCTGTCCTGTATCCTTAGTGCCTTTTCCTGTAGGATTTTCCAACCTCGCTGGTATTTCAGGAAGTTGTTGTTTAATTCCGATCCTTTAAATGAAATACTTTCTGCAAGATCACTGGCATTGCATATGATTTTAAAAAACTGATCCTTTTCACTCAGGAACTCAATGTACCTGTTGTCAGGTAAAACTATCATATATATACCTGCAGGAAGACTTTCACTACCTTTAAAGACGCATCTTCCATCTCCGTCAGTAACAATGCTGTCTTTAACATATTGCATATTCCCAAGATGAAAAGCAAGCTTGATGGTTGCCTCTTTCAGACCTGAGGCATCCACCTCTATCCTGTAACCTTTCTGGGCCGTAACTATTGCAGAAAAGAGTAATAATGGCAGAACAGACAATAATATCCTTCTCATGGTTTCAGAAAAGTATTAAACATCAATTTTGAATAACTCTGTATAATCAGCAGATGTAACTGTTGCTTTTAAAATAAAATCAAACCTGTTAATATCAGTGCAAAGAAAGAAATCGGACGGGGGACTGTGCTTAATGTTTCCGGCATCAAAGAAACGACTTCCAGATGAATGTCTGAGTGCTTTAATCTCTTCCCTGATATCTGGTTTAAAGCCATTTATCAGGTCATGTATATATCTGGCACACAGTATGTCTTCTTCTGTTGACCTCTCAGCCCTGTACCCCATAGCAACCAATGAAACAACGTCAGGGTTAACCTTTTTTATGTATCTGGCAACAGCAGAAGCGTTAACCAGGCTGCCGCTGATTATTTCTGAGGCTCCACTGGCATTCAGTATTCCATTTGTTCCTGCTGTGGTTGTATGTATCATTGTTTTGCCCATAATATCCATGAGCAATAACTCCGTAGGACTGTTTCCTGCATCAAAACCAGGGATTATCTTTTCGTCACGTTCTCCCACCAGAATAGTGTCATTATTCAACTGGCTTCTCAGTCTGAAGGCATCGTCAGCTTCCTTTACATCAATTAGTCTCCTGATACCACTGTCAAATGCATAACAGGCAACACTAAAAGCCCTGAAAACATCTATTATTACTGTAAGACCTTCTGCTTTTCTGGCTCCCTCAGTGAATTCACTAATTCTTATCTCCATTATAAATGTTTTTCAAAATGTGAAGATAATAATAGTGTTTGAAGATCATTTGTTAAATTTGATAGATAAATAAAACCGGTATACAATGGCAAACCCAATTGAATGGATCAGGATTCAGACAGAAAACATCAGAAAACTGTTAATGAAACCACTGGCTCGTTATCCGGGAATAAGGAACTATTTCATCAGACAATGGCGTATTTTGTACCTTGTTGTCAGGGGATATCAGAAAGATGGTATATATATAAAGGCTTCTGCCCTTACTTTTTTTACTGTCCTCTCTGTTGTTCCATTGCTGGCTCTTGCTTTTGGTATTTCAAAGGGCTTTGGATTACAGGATGATTTAAGAGCTGAGATTATTAAACAGTTTCATAATCAGCAGCAGGTGATGAACTGGCTGCTTGATTTTGCAAATAACGCTTTACTAAGTACGAAGGGAGGCGTCCTGGCCGGTCTTGGTGTTTTAATGTTGTTTTATACTGTAGGCCAATTGCTGGGATATATTGAACGAACATTTAACAGCATCTGGAAAGTGGATCAGACACGTCAGTGGTATCGGAAGATTACTGATTACCTGACTATAATTATCTTCTTTCCCCTTCTGCTGATAGTCTCAAGTAGTGCCACTGTCATTGCCAATACCAAACTCGACGAGATACTTGGAAAATATGAGGTTCTGGAGAGCCTGAGACCCGTAGTATTTTTTCTCGTAAAACTCCTGCCATATATAATATTGTCATTCGTTACCACTATCACATATCTGGTGATGCCAAACACCAGGGTGAAATACAGGAATGCAATAACTGCAGGTATCCTTGCAGCTATTGCTCTCCAGCTACTGCAGATATTCTATCTTCAGTTACAGATGGGGGCCAGCAGACTGGGTACATTATATGGCAGTTTCGCCGCAATACCTCTTCTGATGGTATGGGTTCAGATGAGCTGGGTTATGGTTCTTATGGGAGCACAACTTTCATATTACCTGCAAAATATTACACGACATGAATTTGAGTTCGATGTACACAACGTCTCATTGCGCCAGAAAAAGAGAATCTCACTGCTTATAATACACTTGCTGATTAAAGACTTTGTTGCAGGAAATAAACCAAAGTCACATCAGGAGCTCTCACTCTCACTAAGTGTTCCCATACGAAGCGTAAGAGAATCAATAACCGCTCTTAAGGAGGCTTCCCTTATTACCGAAATAGCTAACGATACACGAGATATTACTTATTATCAGCCAGCACTTGATATAAACAAGATGACCCTCTCTTTCGTTATTGACAGGCTTGATAATGCCGGTGCCGCGCATAAGAGCGTGGTGCATAACTCTGATTACAGAAAAATTGATGCGGCACTCAATAACTTTGAAAACATGATAGCTAACTCGGAGGGTAACGTTCTGCTGCGGAATCTTTGAAAAATGAATCAGCCTTAAAAGAGGTAAGAAAGATCGTTGATTCGTTGATTCGTTTTTTGGATTTACACAGTTGTAGGGCATTTTACTGCCTTAAGCAATAAAACTCTCATAATGATTTATTAAAAACTCTGAGCTGGATTTTAAAAAGAAAAGAGGAGAGGGCGTCTGTGAAATTTTAAGGAACGGGCTTATGAGATATCCCGGAATCTACTGTCTGATAAAAGGAAGTACCTTTGGTAGTCAGCCAAAGGCCCATGTGAAAGTCAATGTCTGCAATACAATCCTATCGATTTCCACAAATCACCCTTGATTCCCCTCTATGTCTTAGATTATACAAATATAATCATTTATTTTTTTATCTGCAAGTTTAAACAAGTATTGTGCAAAAATCATTTTTTGCTCTTATATACTTTCTTAATAGAAACAGTTGGTGAAAGAAATTGTTCAGGAGCATCCAGATTATGTATCATTTTTACCACATCCATTCCGCCAATCACTTTACCGAAAGCAGCAAACCCCTGACCGTCAGGGTTTCTCCTTCCGCCGAAATCAAGTTCCGGCTGATTTCCCACACATATAAAAAACTCTGAGGTGGCTGTCCCTGGATCGAGTCTGGCCATTGAAATTACACCATCGAGATGCCTGATGCCGGTCTCTTTAGTAGTTTCATGCGATATTGACGGATAAAACTCACATTCATCATTATAGCGTCCTCCCTGGATCACATCTATTCTGATACTGTCACATGGCTGATTTTCAGTTTTTACCACTCTGTAAAAACAGGTACTGTCAAATAACCCGTTGTCAACATATCTCAGGAAATTTGCCGCAGTTACCGGAGCATCTTTTAGGTATAGTTCAACAGAAATATCACCCAATGAAGTCTCTATTGTTATTACCGGGTTACTATTACTACATGCTGTTGTAATAATTGTAAGAATTAATAAGAAAAGTTGCAGGTGTTTTTTCATCTTCATTATCAATATTGATAAAGATAAGTGATTTATAGTTTTTGCAGCTTCATTGATTACCTGATTTCTGATCTTTATGGCGTCGGTGATTTAAAAAGAGCATGAGTGTCAGAAGTGACATGATAAGTATTACACTACCGGTGAATGTAAGTCCGACTCCAAGGCTGTAGTTGTCAGTAAACCATCCGGCAACAGGAGCAAAGAACGCAAAGAAAATTCTTATTACAAGATCTCTCAGTGACATGACAGTAGCCCTGACATCGCTGGAGGTCTGTTTATTTATATAATCCTTTAGCACAGGAGTTGCTATGCCTCTCAGGAAATAAAACAGCACCAGAAAAGGTATTATGGCAAACACAGGGACAATTCCTGCGGCTATCATTAAGAGAGGAATGAAGAGAGCAATAATCTTAAGCGTAGCTGATTCTCCAAGTCTTGTCTCAATCCTGTGTGCTAAAATTGAAGAGCCTCCTGTGATAAGATTTAATCCTGTCCATACTGTTCCGTACAGAGCCAGAGGCAATAGCATTTTCTCAAACAGTGGCTGAGCAAACCAGGCCATAGTTAATGTTGCCGCTCCAATTATCGATGAGAATAACAGGTTAAACCTCAGGTCCCTCTCCTTGATAATAATTGTATTGAGAATCATAGCAATCTGCCTGAAGGTCGTTCTCCTGTTTTCATTGCTTTTAAAACCAGGTTCAACAAGTGTGATAGCTGCCGGTATTGCTGTTGAGGCAATCAATGCCTGAAAATAGAATGGCAGCCTCAGACTGATGAGAGCTAAGGCGCCGCCGGCAATACCTGCGAATGCTTCTGAGAAATTTCCTATTGAGGCATTAAGACCTTCATATTTGGTATACTCCTTTTCTCTCTTTCCTGATGCCAGGGTGTCATAAAGCATCGCAGAATCAGCTCCTGAGATGAAACTCTGCCCGGCACCCAAAGCAATTTCAGCAAACAGAAAACCAAGATACGAATAGGAGAATGAGTAAATGTAAAAACCTGCAGCACCGAGAAAAGCTCCGGCAATGAGTGTCCTCTTCCGGCCTAACACATCAGCAAAATAACCGCTAGGAAGCTCCAGTGAGACGATAACCACAGAATATACTGATTTCAGAGCCATTATCTCTGTCAGTGACAAACCTGCCTCCTTGTAGAAAGGAACTATAACAGGCATTACAAGAGAAAACCATTTTGCAAATTTTATGATATTTATTCTGAATAGATTTCCCCTGAGGCTGTGAGGCAGACTCTTATATAAACTGAAGATACGTATGAAGCCATTCATAACCGGCTGCAAAAATATCAAAAATGTTTATTGAATAATAATGACTTAACAGGGATATAAAGAGATTTGAAAAATAGATGACATTTTACTCTTTTATTATGATTTTACCATACTAAATTTGTAATAACCTCAAACAACAGACAAGCTATGGGAATGACTCTGATTGAAAAGATTATTGCGGCACACTCAAAGTACGATGTGGTAAAGCCGGGAGATATAGTAGATATAGTAATTGATTCACGGGCAGCACGTGATTTTGGTGGCGCCAACGTGGTGAAGAATCTAAACGATTTTGGTCTGGAGGTAGCCGATCCTTCAAAGACCATATTTACTTTTGACTGTAATCCTACCGGTTCAGATCAGAAGTATGCGGTAAATCAGCAGATATGCAGGCTATATGCCCGTGACAGGGGGATTCAGGTTTATGACATAAATGCAGGCATTGGTACTCATATAATGATTGAACAAGGGTTAGTCTATCCCGGGTCAACTGCTGTATCAACTGACTCACATGCCAATATTCTTGGAGCCGTAGGTGCTTTTGGTCAGGGCATGGGTGATATGGATATTGCTGCCGCCTGGGGTAGTGGAAGCGTATGGTTCAAAGTCCCTGAAAGTGTTCTGATCGAGCTGAAAGGCAAGCCTGCAAAAGGCATAACAGCAAAGGATGTGGTACTAAACATGCTTGGTGTTTTCGGTGCCAACACCCTTCTGGGATATAGCATTGAAATGTCGGGTGAGGCTGTTGAAAGCATGTCTCTAGATGACCGCATTACAATAGCATCAATGGCCACAGAGATGGGAGCCATAATAATTCTCTTTCCACCGTCAGAAGAAATAGTTAAATATTGCAGGTCAAAGACCAACAGATCCTTTATGCCTGTTTATGCTGACAGTGATGCTCAATATGCCAGAAAAGAGGTGTTGGATATGACTACTTTCAGGCGCATGGTGTCGCGTCCTGGTGAACCACACGATACAGTTGAGGTGACATCACTTCCTGAGACAAAGATTGACTCAGCCTTTATTGGAAGCTGCACAAACGGAAGAATGGAGGATTTGCGCCTGGCAGCCTCAATTCTCAAAGGAAGGAAAATTGCTCCCGGCGTTGTGCTTAAGATTGTGCCCTCCACCGACGAGGTCTGGAATCTTTGTATGAGAGAAGGCCTCTTTGAAATATTTAAGGAAGCAGGGGCAATGATATCCAACCCTGGATGTGCCGGATGTGCTGCTGGTCAGGTTGGTCAGAACGGTAAAGGAGAAGTGACAATAAGTACCGGAAACCGTAATTTCCCTGGCAAACAGGGCCAGGGAAGTGTCTTCCTGGCATCGCCGGAGGTTGTAGCAGCATCAGCCGTGGCAGGTTTTATAACTACAGCTGATAATATTCCTGCCACACCTCTCACCTTCACTCCCCGCACAAAAGAATCAGCTGTTTCACACGGAACAGAATCATCTGTTGAGGATAAACCAACATCCATAACAGGAAAGGTATGGCTCATCGAACGTGATAACATCGATACAGATATGATCTTTCATAACCGTTACCTCGCGATAACTGACTTTACTGAAATGGGGCAATATACATTTGATAACCTGGAAGGATACAAGGACTTTGCAAAGAGGGCAGGCCAGGGAGATATAGTCATTGCCGGCAAAAATTTCGGCAGTGGCAGTTCGCGCCAGCAGGCTGTCGATTGTTTCCCATCACTGGGTGTCAGTGCTGTCATTGCCAACTCATTTGGTGCTATCTATGAAAGAAATGCCATTAACGCGGCGTTCCCGGTTCTTACATATGACTCGCTTGAGAGCATTGATTTGAAAGACCAGGATATTATTACACTTGATCTCCTTACAGGTGATCTCAGAAATGAAAGAAATGGTCTCACAACACGTATTAATCCTTTTTATGACGCTCAGTATGAGATTTATAAAAAGGGCGGGTTGCTTGGAAAACTTTAATACAAAACCATATGAAACCTCAGACATTTGTTGAAAAAATATTCGGAGCACCTGAAGGCTCAGTAGTTTTCAGAAAACCTGACATAATTCTTACTCATGATAATACCTCAAGTATCTATCAGACTTTTAAGAAGATGGGATCATCCAGTGTTGCTGATCCTGGTCAGATGCTGGTTGTCCTGGATCATAACGCTCCTCCTGCCGATGCAAAGCTTGCAACACAATACCAGGATATCCGTAATATTGTTCAGGAGCAGGAGATAAAAAGATTTTATGACTCAGGGATGGGTATCTGCCATCAGATGATGTCAAAACATGCCCGCCCGGGTATGATCATTGTTGGGTCTGACAGTCATACCTGCACTGCCGGTGCTTTTAATGCCATGGCTGCCGGCATTGACCGGACAGAGGCTGCCGGAATCTGGAAGAGGGGAGAGACATGGTTTCTTGTGCCTCCTTCACAAAAGGTGACGCTGAAAGGAAAGCTTAATCAGGGTGTCACTGCCAAAGATTTATCTCTTTGGATAATAGGAATGATTGGCTCCGACGGTGCTAACTATATGTCGCTGGAGTTTCATGGTGAGGGCGTCAGGAACCTCTCTGTGAGTGACAGGATGACGATAGCCAATCTGGCATCTGAGATGGGTGCAAAGAATGCGGTATTCCCTGCCGATGAGATCTTGTCAGCATATTATGGCGAAGAGGTTAATGGAGTATGGGCTGATGCAGGAGCAAGATATCTCTCCGAGATAACAATAGACCTCTCGCAGCTGTTCCCTCTTGTGGCAGCACCACATAATGTCGATAATGTTAAATCAGTACCCTCTGTGGCTGGTACAGTTGTACATGAGGGGTTAATAGGCACATGTACCAACGGACGGATTGAGGATCTGCGACTGGCAGCTACAGTGCTGGAAGGTAAAAGAGTTAAGGATGGCTTTCAGCTTCATATAATACCTGCCTCGAAAGAGATATACCTTCAGGCAATACGGGAGGGAATTATAACCACATTGATTGAAGCAGGTGCCAATATTCTAAGTCCGTCATGTGGCCCATGCCTGGGAACAGGTCAGGGCATTCCGGCAAACGGACATACAGTCATCTCAACGGCTAACCGCAACTTTCTGGGACGTATGGGGAATAAAGAGGCTTCGATCTACCTGGCTTCACCGGCAACCGTCGCAGCAAGTGCCATAACAGGAGTGATAACCGATCCGAGAGCAAAGCAGGGTAATGAAGTATTCCCATTCAACTCACCACAAAGTGCAACAGTTTTTATCAAAGAAGGTGATGACAGAAAACACGAAAATGTGTGGGATTATTCTGATGTGGATAATCTGAATACTGACCAGATGTTTGCAGGTAAACATACGTATAGT
>QKCK01000014.1 GCA_003245695.1 Bacteroidota bacterium
TGAGAAAAACAGTATCGAGGGTATACCTCCATTGCATATAAAAATGATGGGCCAGCCATGATGATACCGTTGGTCCGAAAGAATACTGTATCCACCCTCCCATGGGTTCGCCGGTAAGGGTGCTGACGCCCGGGACATTTATACCGCTGCAGCCAAAATAGTCATGAGTATACCTTCTGAAAGTGTCGCGATGGGTCCATAGCCAATTTGTAAAGCCCATGGCAAGATCAGTATGGTTTGAAGAATATGCAGGCCAGTAACTTAACTCTGTTTTAAGGTCGTGATGAAAATCTCCCTTCCATGGTGGAAGCATACCATTGTCAGCTGTCCAGACCGCCTGCAGCGATATTGGAGGAGCATCAGCCCTGGCAACAGAACCAAACTTATACATGTCGAGATACCATTGCTTCATAAGCACAGTATCAGGAACAGATATTGAAGAGGCAGACCAGAATTCATCCCACCACTGCGTATGATTTTTCAAGGCACGGTTAAACCGGCTCCTGCCGGGTGATGAGGCTGTTATAAATTTTCTTCTGTCGTCGCAGGTATCTTTTCTATCAATAATCCACATGCCCAGACAATCGTCTCCTGAATTCTTCCAGGCAATACTGACGCAGTATTCCAATCCTCCCCACCCTGCCTGTATATATTCAGTATGGTTCCTGGCACTCACAACCCTTCCCGGTTCATAACCCAGGAGGCTCAGGCTGTTGGGTGCCATATCATTAACACCAGTATTATCTTCCCTGTTATATGCAGGGGGAATCAATTCCGGTATCATGCTGCCTGAATTCACAAAACGATACCATCCCCCGCCCCCGGTAGCATCGACAAAAATCTGCATCTCTGCGCCTGACAGCCATTTTATTGTGCAAATAGCCCTGCCATAGTCAAGTACCACCTTCGCCACCTCACCAAGAGCAGAAACATCAAATTCAACAGCTGCCGCCGGTATCTTTGACGGTGCCGGAAGAGCTTCATACGGAACATCAAATTTATCCTGCACAACACCGTAATTGTCGTTTTTCCACTGGTTATATACCCAGGCAAAACTCCACTCTTCAGAACCTATATTACCCATAGGACGCAGATCCCACAAATCAGCCCTGTCAAGCGACAGCCTCAGCCTGCCATCTTTATTCCAGACCAGAACGCCCGACATGCCATTGCCCAGGGGTACAGCCTCATCCCATGATATCGGAAGCCTGTCGGAGACCAGAGTATATGTTGATGCTACATCCTTTTCAGGCCTGCAGCACGATGAAAATATAATTACTGTCAGTAAAAAGAGGAATAATCGTGTCATAGGTTTTCTTTTTCAGTTACCACACAAACATTTAATTGTCAATCGATAGAATTTGGCTGTATACTTATTTTTTTACTACTTTGCGCACAAATTAAGAAAAAGATGTCAGACAGAATAAAATCAATCCTGCTAATTCTTGTAATATTACTTATAGATCAGACTATTAAGATCATTATTAAGACACACATGACCATTGGTGAAGAGATACATGTCTTCGGCGATTGGTTCAGAATCCATTTTCTTGAGAACAATGGGATGGCTTTTGGGATGGAAATGGGAGGTAAACCAGGAAAGATATTTCTTAGTCTGTTCAGGCTTGCTGCGATAGTTGCAATAGGCTGGTATCTGTCATTCCTTTTAAAAAAGAAAGCGCCGCTTGGGCTTGTTTTATGTGTAAGTGCGATTATGGCAGGTGCCATAGGCAACCTTATTGACAGTGCATTTTATGGCATTTTGTTCAATGAAAGCAACTTTTTTACTGTTGCATCTGCCTTTCCTGACGGAGGTGGATATGCTGGTTTTCTTCAGGGGAAAGTAGTAGATATGCTTTATTTTCCGATTCTGGATACTACCTGGCCATCATGGTCTCCAATAAGAGCTGGACAGGAGCTGGTTTTCTTCAGACCTGTATTTAACCTCGCCGATTCTTCAATCTTCCTCGGCGTAATTACCATTCTGATATTTAATAAAAAGTTCCTGGTAGAGGATAAGTAACTATTTCTTACATCCCCCGATACAGTATAGCAGGTTCTTCAGGTTCTCATCACGTAGTGAGTAATATATGTTTTTACCCTCGCGCCGTGATATAAGAACACCCTTGTCTCTCATTATCCCAAGATGATGTGATGCTGTTGACTGTTCAACACCAAGTATCTTATGTATTTCTGTTACGGTAAGTTTACCTCCCTCTTCAAGGGCATTAAGTATAGAGATACGCACAGGATGTGAAACAGCTTTAAGTATAATTGCTGCACGTTCGAGCTCTTCAGCATTAAGTTCAATTTTTGCCATGGCACTTTGTTGATTTGGCAAATATACAAATATGTTTATATGTAATTGAAGTATAAGATGGAACAATTAAACAATATGTTATCTCAAGGTGTTACATTTTCACGTATTTTTGAAAGGTATACGGTTTTGTATGATAACTCTCAATAATATAAAAAAGCCTGTTAAAGATGAGATGGCCGGATTTGAGGCCTATTTTAACAAGGTAATGAAAAGCGATGTTCCATTTGTCAGGCTGCTTCTAAACCACATATTGCGCCGTAAAGGAAAGCAGATGAGGCCTATTCTTGTCTTTTTAACAGCAAAACTAAATGGTGGAGTAAATGAATCCACTTATGTTGCTGCCTCACTGATAGAATTGCTGCATACAGCCACGCTTGTACACGATGATGTTGTGGATGATGCCAGGGAGAGGCGTGGCCTGGCAACAATAAATGCGATATGGAACTCAAAAATTGCCGTGCTTATAGGTGACTTCCTCCTTGCACAGGGTCTTCTTATCAGCGTAAACAATAAAACCTACCAGATGCTCGGGATAACTTCCGGTGCTGTACAGGAAATGATAAGTGGTGAACTGATCCAGATGCAGAAAACGCGGAACCTGAATATAAAAGAAGAAGATTATTACCGTATCATCAAGAAAAAGACAGCTGCTCTTATAGCTGCATGCACAGCCTGCGGAACGTTATCGGCAACAGATGATGAAACCACTGTATCAAAAATGAAAGAGTTCGGAGAATCTATCGGGATAGCATTCCAGATTAAGGACGATCTGCTTGATTATAATGGTAACGGACGTACAGGTAAAAAAGAGGGTAATGATATTAAAGAGAAAAAGATAACTCTCCCTCTGATACATGCGCTGCGTGAGACCAGTGCTGGGCATAGACGGAAAATAATCAGAATACTCCGAAAGAAGGGTAAGACCACCGAGGAAATACGCTATGTTATTGATTTTGTGAAAGAAAACCATGGCCTGGAATATGCTTCTGAGGTAATGAAGAGATATAGTGACAAAGCATTTGCAATACTCTCTACCTATCCGGAGTCAGATACAAGAACAGCACTACACAATTTTATAACGTTTACAACTGAAAGAGAAAAATGAAAGAAATAGGTACCTTCCTCGATGCAGGCAAATTTGCTGTTGCCGGAGTTTCAAGAAACCCCAAAAAGTTTGGACATATAGTGTTCAAGACACTACTATCAAAGGGAATGGATGTCCTTCCTGTTAATCCTAATGATTTTGTATACGATGGCATAACATCATACAAAACAGTTTCTGATCTGCCTGATGATGTAAAGGCCTTGATAATTATTACCCAGCCTGCAGAGACATTAAAAGTTGCAATGGAGGCAATTTCTCACGGAATAAAAAACATATGGATACAGCCGGGAGCAGAATCAAAAAAAATTGTTTCTGAACTGGAAAAGGAAGATATAAATTTAATCACCCGTGAATGTATCCTGATGTATTGCAAACCTAACGGCATACATGCTTTTCATCGTTTTCTGAGAAAAATTACCGGCAAGCTCCCGAATTAGATACAAATATCCTGCTCTGAACAGGTTAAAACAGAATGAATTTTGATATATCTATCTGATTATAATATACTTATTGGCTATTAGGAAACACATTGTTCCACGTGAAAAAAATCAGATTTTAAGAGCCGCTTTCAGGATTGCGGCTTTTTTCTTTCCAACAAGCCTTTCAATCTCTTCTTCGGGAGCCATAGATAGTTCCTTCACTGATCCATATTTTTTCAACAGAATCTCTTTTGTCTTTTCTCCTATTCCCGAAATTTCATCCAGAGCAGATACATTCATTTTTGAATTTCTTTTTCTGCGATGGAATGATATACCAAAACGATGAGCCTCATCACGTATTTGCTGGATTATTTTCAGTGAAATACTGTTCCTGTCAAGATATAACGGAACAGGGTCTTCCGGAAAATATATCTCCTCAAGCCTTTTTGCTATTCCAATAACCGTAATTTTTTCTCTCAGTCCCAGTTTATCTAGGCTCTTCATTGCAGATGAAAGTTGTCCTTTACCACCGTCGATGACAATCAGCTGTGGCAAAGAATGGCCCTCCTCAATCATTCTTGAGTAACGGCGATAAACTATCTCTTCCATAGAGGCAAAATCATTAGGCCCCTGCACTGTTTTAATATTAAAATGCCTGTATTCCCTGTTACTTGGTCTGCCGTTCCTGAAAACTACACATGAAGCAACCGGTGTATCACCCTGAATGTTCGAATTATCAAAACACTCCATATGCAGAGGTTGTTGGGCCATATTAAGGTCTTTCATCATTCGTTCCATATTCAGGCTTGTGCGGGTCTCTTTTGACTTCTCAGCTCCTCTTTTTAATCTTTCCAGCCTGAAAAAGGATGCATTCCGGTTTGCTAACTCTAGCAACCTGACCCGATCACCTCTTTTAGGTACAGTATATTTTAACTTATCTATCTTAAAATCAGGCATAAAAGGCACAATCACCTCTGGTGAATCACTTGAAACGCGTTGTCTTATCTCAGCAACAGCCGTGGACAATAACGATTCCTTCTCTTCTTCGAGTCTGATTTTCAACTCAATAGAATAGGTCTGAACAATAGCTCCCTCCACTATCTTCATATAACTGACAAATGCTGAGGAACCATCACTTGTAAAGCCAATTACATCAACATTTTTAACAGATGCATTCACAACAAGGGATCTGCTTCTGTATTTTGAAATCATATCAAGTTTCTCTTTGATCTTCTGTGCCTCCTCAAACTTAAGTTCGCCTGCCAGACTACGCATAAGTGTCTGAAGGTGTTCTGCTACAGAGCTAACATCTCCCCTTATTATCTCAGTTACCTTTTTAATCTGCTCATTGTACTCTTCCTCACCAATCAAACCGGTACAGGGAGCCTTGCAATTTCCAATATGATACTCCAGGCAAACTTTGAAACGTCCTTCTGATATTGAATGTTTCGTTAGTGGAAGAGAGCATGTACGAAGCTGGAAAAGCGACTTTATAAGCTCCAGCAGTACCTTCACCGACTGTACAGAGGTATAAGGACCATTATAAAGTGATCCGTCGCTTAATACTTTACGGGTAAGAAATACACGTGGAAATGGCTCGTTTTTAATGCATATCCATGGATATGTTTTATCATCCTTCAGGAGAATATTATAACGAGGCTGATCTCTCTTTATAAGATTGTTCTCAAGCAATAATGCGTCAGACTCATTATCCACAACCTGGTGCTGCAGTGAAGCAGCCTTTCTTATCATAACAAGGGTCTTCCCCGAGACATTCTTTCCAAAATAGGAAGTGACTCTTTTCTTCAGGCTGTTGGCCTTTCCAACATAAAGAATGGTACCTTCAGCATCCCTGAATATATATACCCCCGGCTTATCAGGCATACTTCTGGCGACATCTTGCAGGTCATGGCCCATAACTTCAGTCAATAAACAGGTTTACCGGATTAAATGAAGAGACGTCAAACAAGCCTTTATCCCCGATCTTTAGCTCAGGAATAACCAATAAAGCCATAAATGACAGAGTCATGAATGGTGCATCCATCGGACATCCCATATTCTTCACCATTTTTGTAAGCCTCTCATACTGTTCAGCAACCTGATATGCCGGAGAGTCTGACATGATCCCTGCAACAGGCAGCGGAAGAATCTCATTCATGCTATCATCAACAACAGCCATCCCTCCACTGGTGGCAATGACCATATTTATTGCCTCAACAATCAATTTGTCATCAGCGCCAGCGGCAATGATGTTATGACTGTCATGTGCCACAGATGTTGCAAATGCGCCATGTTTAAGGGCAAAGCCATTCACAAACCCAACAACAGGAGGAGCATCTTTATACCGGTCCTTTACAACAATTTTTATTATGTCTTTATCTGTGTTGTTTTCTATATAGCTATTATTTCCAGAAGGGACAGTCATTGATTTGGTAAGTAACTCACCATTAAAAGCCTTTATAACCCTGAAATACCCACCTTCTTTTTTAACTTTTATTGATTCAGTATCTATAGGTGTTGCATTGAAATTATTGATAATAGCTGCCTGTTGCACCTTTAATGGTTTCTCATCGTGGCAAAAAACCCTGTTTCCATTTATCCAGGTCTGATTAATCTTCAGCTTTTTCAGATCATCAGTTATAATAAAATCTGCTTTATCTCCCACCTGCAGAAGTCCAGACTCAAGCCCGTAATGCTTTACTGGGTTAAGTGATACTGCCCTTAAAACATCAAAAATGTCATAACCCTCTGAAATAAGTCGTGCTGCAATAACATTAATATGTCCTTTTACCAGCATTTCCGGGTGAATATCATCACAACAGATCATTACTTTATCAGGGTATAAACGCATCAGCTCCTTTAATGAATCAAGATTTCTGGCAGCGCTTCCCTCGCGTATCAGAATTTTCATTCCCAATCCGATCTTTTCCAAAGCCTCTTCAAGCGTTGAACATTCATGATCAGTAGATATTCCGGCACCTATATATTTTCTGAGATTTTCTCCAGTCAAACCCGGTGCATGGCCGTCGATAGGCTTTGAGACACTTTTTGCAGCCTCAATTTTCGCCATCACCTCTGTGTCATTGAATATTACTCCCGGGAAATTCATCATTTCGGCAAGATAACCAATAGAGCTGTTTTTCAGAAGCTCCGCAGTATCTTTAGCGTCTATTACAGCTCCGCTTGTCTCAAACGGCGTTGCAGGTACACATGAAGGTGCGCCAAATGTAAATGAGAGGAATGATTTCGAGGCATCTTCAATCATATACTCCACTCCTTTCAATCCAAGAACATTTGCTATTTCATGAGGATCCGAGACTACTGCTACAGTGCCATGCCTCACTGCTACAGCAGCAAATTGTGATGGTGTCACCATGGAACTTTCAATATGAACATGAGAATCGATAAAGCCAGGCAGGATATACTGATCAGGAGCTTTTTCATTTTGTACAACCGCATCAATCCTGCCTTCCCTGATATATATGTCACCGCCAGATATCTCCCTTCTGAGGAGATCTACAACTTGCCCGGAAATTTTCATAAATATATTATATTAAAATTGTTCCACGTGGAACAATAATTTTATCTTCCGAGATACATAATAAGTATACTTATATCTGAAGAAGAGACTCCGCTAATACGTGTGGCCTGACCTATTGTTGCCGGCTTTATTCTTTTAAGCTTTTGCCGCCCTTCGGTTGAAATGGAGGCAAGCTCTGAATAATCTATATCCTCAGGAATCTTCAGTTTGTCAAGCTTTCTTATCTTTTCAGCAACTCCCTTTTCTCTGCTAATATAACCAGAATATTTAATTATGATTTCAGCTGACTCAGTTATCTCCCTCCTCCTGGGTGATAAAAAACAGGTGAGTGTTTTAGAATCATCCAGTTGATTCAGTAAATCTTCAAGAAATATCTGTGGTCTTGAGGCAATCGTTCTGGCTTTAACCTTCTGATGAATAACAGAAGTTTCTTTTGATTCAAGGAAGGTATTTATCTCTGAAGGCGAAACACTTCTCTCATCAAGATAAGTGATCAGTTCCGCTACCATACTCTCCTTCTCCTCAAGACGCGTCAAACTATCAGCCCCTGCCAGTCCTTTACCATAAGCCAGTCTCGTCAGTCTCTCATCAGCATTATCCTGCCTCAAAAGGATTCTGTACTCTGCCCTTGAGGTGAACATTCTGTATGGTTCATCAACTCCTTTTGTTATAAGATCGTCGATGAGGACTCCGATGTATGCCTGATCTCTTCCCAGTATAATCTGCTCTTCACCCTTGCATGCCAGCGCAGCATTAGCACCAGCTATCAAACCCTGCGCAGCTGCCTCTTCATATCCGGTTGTGCCATTTATCTGACCGGCAAAAAATAATCCATCTATATATTTTGTCTCCAGAGTGTTCTTTAATTGTGTCGGCTGAAAAAAATCGTATTCTATCGCATAGCCTGGTCTGTGAATAACAATGTTTTCCAATCCCGGCACCTTCTTCAGAGCCTCAACCTGTACCTCAAGTGGTAAACTGCTTGAAAACCCGTTAATATAGAATTCATTTGTCCCCCATCCCTCTGGCTCAATAAATAGCTGATGCAACTCTTTTCCTTCGAATGTCACAATCTTCGTTTCAATGCTCGGGCAATATCGCGGACCTACTCCTTTTATCCGTCCTGTATATAAAGGAGAATATTCCAGACCCCCCTTTAATATTTCATGTACATTCTGATTAGTATAGGTAATATAGCAGCTTTTCTCATCCCTGATATCCACCTTGTCATGTGAGTAGGAAAAGCATCTTCCTTCCATATCTCCTTTTTGCTCTGCCATGGCATCAAAGTTTATGCTTCTGCCGTCAACCCGGGCACTTGTTCCTGTCTTCATCCTGTCAACAGTAAACCCATGTTTCTTCAGTTGCTCACTCAAGCCATAAGCTGAAGCGTCACCAGATCTTCCCCCCGACTGTGTTTCGAAACCGACATGCATTACTCCATTCAGAAATGTGCCATTTGTCAGAACAACATAATCTGCAGTAAACCTGGTACCAAAAGCAGTAATAACGCCTTTAACCTTCTTATCTTCTATTATAAGTTCTGTAGCAAGATCCTGCCATATATGGAGATTGTCTGTATTTTCAAGAACACGCCGCCACTCCCTGGAGAACAGAACCCTGTCGCATTGTGCCCGCGGAGACCACATAGCAGGCCCTTTACTGCGGTTCAGCATGCGAAACTGTATCATGGTCCGGTCTGTGACCTTACCTGACATGCCTCCCATAGCATCTATTTCTCTGATTATCTGTCCTTTTGCTATACCTCCCATGGCCGGATTACATGACATTTGTGCCATTTTTGTCATATCCATGGTAATTAACACAGTCTTTACACCCAGATGAGCCGCTATATGAGCTGCCTCGCAACCGGCATGCCCTGCTCCGACAACTATAATATCATATTTGAAATCCATTTCACTTAAACAATGCAAGATATTTGTCTTCAAGACTTCTCATCAGAATCTTTTCCTCTTCAGATGAATCTTTATATCCACACAAATGTAAAACACCATGAAGAATTACTCTTTCAATTTCGTTGGAAAAAGAGTTCCTGAAAATTTTTGCATTTTCCTTTACAGTAGGAACGCTTATATAAATCTCCCCTGAAATATAATCCCTCTCAGAGTAATCAAACGTAATTATGTCAGTATAATAGTTATGACTCAAAAATTCATTGTTGATCCTCAGTATTTCCTCATCCGAAGTAAAAACAAAATGAATTTCTTCACATCTCTTTTCAGAATCAGATGCGATCTTTTCAATTACTTCTTTAGTCTGCCCTGAATTTTTTACTTTGAAATTACGATAGTTATAATGAAAGCTGATTTTCATTTCAGTATTTAAATGTCATCGTAACTTCATTGCCGCTCTCATTGAACTCGATATTGTCGGCAAGTTTTCGCATAATGAATACACCACGTCCATTAAG
This sequence comes from Bacteroidota bacterium, assembly GCA_003245695.1. GTDB lineage: Bacteria > Bacteroidota > Bacteroidia > Bacteroidales > VadinHA17 > SR-FBR-E99. The sequence continues at coordinate 9,817 of QKCK01000014.1, forward strand.
CTTTTCAATATTCTCTATTGCTGTCGGGTCAGGAAGCTTATCAAAGCTATATCCTTCACCTTCATCTTTGACACTTATAATAAATGAGCTTCCATTACTAACAAAACAGATATAAACCTTCTTCCCATCCTTGCCCTTGTTACCATGAACAATAGCATTGTTTACTGCTTCTATAGTCGAAACGAGAATCTTACCGTATACTTCATCTGATACACCTAACCTCTTGGAAAGATTGTCAACCAGGTTTTCTACCTTAATTAGCTCATCAAGCTTTGATTCTATGATTATTTCCTCGTTCATGGATACATTTTTGCTTCCTATTATACTCAGTTTTAACTATTAATGTTTCATTTTAATTCCTTTTTTTTACTATCCACTGCTCAGGATCCAACTTTGTCTTCTCTGAATAAACCATAAACTTGAGAACAGATTTACCATCTGCAGTAGGATCCATAAAAACTTCCCCGATTTCTGTCCCTGTCTCTATATTGTCACCCTGCTTTACCTTAATATTTATCAGATTCTGATAAACTGACAGATATTTTCCATGTCTTATTATAACTGCCATATTCGATCCTGAGATTGCAAAAACCCTCACAACCTGGCCCTTGAAAACAGATTTTGCCTTCGTTCTCTCCTTTGATGTAATTTCTATTCCTATATTATCTTCAACAATATTAAGCACCGGATGACGATGAACACCAAAATGACTGGTTATAATACCATTATCCACAGGCCATGGTAGCTTTCCCTTATTTGACTCAAATGAACTTCCTGTTAATTTACTTTCCCTGCTAAGAGCTGTGCTACTACTACCTTTCTTTTTTTCCTCTTCAATTATCCTACTGATCTCATTCTCTATCTGCTTTGCAATCTTTTTCTTTTCCTCAAGTTGCTTCTTTAATTCCTTTTCCTTTTTTGTCAGCGTCTGAACCATTCTTTCCTTTTTTTGCTGTTCCCCGGCAAGAATCATTCTCTGAAGCTCTTCTTTTTTCTTCAGATCAGTCACTTTGCCCAGATCATCAGCAAGCTTTTTCCTGGTACTTTCAAGCTCAGTATACAAATCCATAATAAGCTCTGATTCATTCCTCCGATATCTTGCTACCTGCTGAAGATATTTCAATCTCTTATATCCCTGGTTTATATCCTTCGCTGAAAGAATGTATGCAACCGAAGGATTTCCTTTTGTAGCTTTATAAGCATTAATTATAGACATCTTGTACTCTTCACCCAACACTTTAAGATCATCTTCCATCATTTCACATGCTAGTGTGTTGAGTTCTACTCTGAACTGAAGCAATGAAATTTCTTCACCATATTCATTTATAATTTTTTCACGTATGCTTAGCTTCTTCCCTATTACCCGAATCTCATTAATATTTTCGTTCTTCTCCTTTGCTGTTGACTTTAATAAATTATCAACGTATTCGATATCTTCAAGATTCTTCTTTCTTCTATCTTCAAGCTCACGCATTGTCTGAGCATTCA
>QKCK01000315.1 GCA_003245695.1 Bacteroidota bacterium
AATCTGAATCTTCAGCCCATTGGGGTAATGGGTGAGCTTTATGTGGGAGGTGACGGGCTTACACGAGGCTATCTTAACAGAGATGACCTTAACATAAGCAGTTTTGTTGATAACCCTTATAATCCTGGAGAGAAGCTGTATAAAACAGGAGACCGTGTGAAATGGCTGCCTGATGGGAACATTGAGTTTCATGGTCGTCTGGATAATCAGCTGAAGATACGTGGCTTCAGGGTAGAGCTTGAAGAGATAGAGTCAGTCATCTCTGAGATTGATGAAGTTGTGGAATCAGTGGTAAAAGCTGTAAAGCAACAAAACGGAGATGTAAGGCTGATTGCATTTATTAATCTTTCAGAGACAGGCTCAGTCACCGAAGAGACACTTAAGAATATTATTAAGGGCAGAGTGCCCCAATATATGGTGCCTTCGGTTATTAAAATAATGCATGGTTTTCCTAAAACCATTAACGGAAAGACTGACAGAAATGCTCTTATAATCGACCTTCAGGAATTAAACGGCAGGGAGAAGGAGAGCACTGACGCAATGACAGAAACAGAGAAAGTGATCTATACAATATGGTGTGACGCACTTAAAAGTAGTGATTTCTCTGTAAATGACAATTTCTTTAGCATCGGAGGCAACTCTTTACTTGCCATTTCGGTCATGACAAAAATCGAAAGAGCATTTAACAGTGAGTTTAGACTTAAGCTCTTCTTTGACAGCCCAGTTATAAAGGATATTGCTGAAACTGTTGACCTGATTAAGTCAAGAGATGAAGCAAACACTGGCTTGCAAACAAATAAGGATAGCAGTGTTAAATGGGTCGAGGGGGAGATATAGTGTTTAATGTCCTGAAAAAGGATAAATTTTTCAATAAGGCCTGGTCAGAATTGGTTTTCTGATTGTTGAGATTATAGTTTTTTGTTGAATATAATTGATTATAATGAGTTTTAAGATTGAGAATCTGCCGCTTTTACTTAATCAGCGCAGACTATGGATAATGCATCAGAAAGATAAGGTTAACCCTGGTTATAATATACCGTTAACATATCATTTCAAGGGAGAAATTAGTCGGGAGATATTATATAGTAGTCTTGAGATACTGTTTTCCAGGCATCATACTCTTTTTTCTGTTTTTAAGCAGAGGAATAATATGCCCTGTATAGATATAGAAACCAGAGAGATAGAGCTTTTGTATATTGACTTTTCATCTGAGCCGGTTGATAAAAGGAAAGAGTCTATTCTGAAGTATGTGGAAACAGATACACAAAAGAGTTTTAATATTGAAACAGGTCCCTTGTACAGACTCTTTCTGTTGAAGGAGGACGACTTAAGTCACTATTTCCATCTTACTGTTCATCATCTGATATTTGACGGGTGGTCAAGAAAGATTTTTGTCGATGAGCTGTCAGTTATTTACAATACCATATCGAAAGGTGAATCCTTTATAAGCGATAGTCTCGATTACCATAGTTATGATCATGCAAAACGCGAATCAGAAGAGACTGATATTGATAAAAAGAATATTGATTTCTGGAAGGAGAATCTTAAGGGGTGTCCTGCCGAATTGAAGTTCCCGTTTGACTATATAAGAAAAGATCATCCGACCGGTTTAGGTAGGAGAGAGGGATTTTATGTCTCTAAGGAGAACACTCAAAAGATCAGGGAGATATGTGCGAGGGAAAATGCGACTGTCTTTAATGCTGTCGTTTCGTTTATAGGGCTGTTGCTGCAGAAATACACCGGAGAAACTGATGTCTGTATTGGCATCCCTGTTTCAAGTCGTCATGGCAAGCCTGAACTTGCGAATACCCTTGGCATGTTTGTCAATACCTCTGTTGTAAGGTTGAAATTAGATGGGCAAAGGAGAATAAACGAGCACATTTCATATACACGTGGTGTTGTAAGGGAGGCAATTGCTCATTCATCTGTGCCTTTTGACCGGATAGTTGAGGCAGTAAAGCCTGAGAGGATTCCGGGAATAAATCCCTTTTTTCAGGTATCATGTTCCTGGCTGAATGGTTTTAATATACCCATCGCCTTTGATAAGGCTATAGGCGAACGTATTTATCTTGAGAATTGTGTCTCTCACTTTGATCTAAGCTTTTATATGTGGGAGGATGGAGATGTTATCAGAGGTGAGATAGAGTATTCTGCCGACATTCTTAAACCAGAGACAGTTGTCAGGGTGAAGAACAGTTTTCTGACACTGATAAATACTCTCGTCAACAACAATGAGCTGCCACTGGCATCAGTGTCTATCGCCTCTGAAAAGGAGGTGAAGATGATTGAGAGCATCAATAACACAAAAACTGACTATCCGAAGGAAAAAACTATAATTGAGTTATTTGAGGATCAGGTTAGGATGTTCCCTGAAAAGGATGCTGTAGTATTTAATGGAGACAAGCTTTCATATTCAGTGTTAAATGCGCAAGCAAACAAGTTGGCAAGGACCCTTAGAAAGGCCGGAGTGAAAAGTGATACCCCTGTTGGTATATACGTTGAGAAATCGGTAGAGATGGTTGTCGGTCTTCTGGCGATATTAAAGGCTGGCGGGGCATACCTTCCAATAGATCCTGACTATCCACTTTCAAGAGTAGAGTTTATCGTAAAAGAATCAGAAACCAGCATCATCCTGACACAAACAAAATTTATGGAGATACAGCTTGAAGGTGTGACTTTTATTGACCTTAATTCATCATCTTCATACAGCAGTGACCCTGATAATCTGAGTTTAGTAAACTGTTCCTCTGACCTGGCTTATTACATGTATACATCAGGTACTACCGGGGTTCCAAAGGGTAGTATGATTCCTCATTATAGTGTGGTGAGGCTTGTGAGAGACATAAATTACATGGAACTCACTTCAGAAGACAGGCTTCTGTATACATCTGCCATTGTCTTTGATGTTACCACATTTGAAATTTGGGGTCCTCTGCTCAATGGAATGACCCTCTTTGTTGCAGACAAGGAGACAATTCTGGATGTTGTTGCACTGGGAGAGACACTTTTTAAAAATGACATTACTATACTTCATCTTACCTCTGCTCTTTTTACTCAGCTATCTGAACAACGTACAGATGTTTTTTCAAGATTAAAATATCTTCTTGTCGGAGGTGATGTTCTCTCACCTCATCATATTAATAAAGTCAGGTCTGATAACCCTGATCTGAAGGTGATAAACTGTTACGGACCTTCGGAGAATACAACCTACTCTACTACCTTCCTTATCGACAAAACCTATAATTCAAATATCCCAATAGGAAAGCCGGTAAGCAATTCAACAGTCTATATTTTTGATAAAGAGATGAACTATCAGCCTGTTGGAGTAATGGGCGAGATATACGTCGGCGGCGATGGCCTTTCAAGAGGATATATGAACAGGGATGACCTTAATGCTACAAAATTTGTAAAGCATCCCTTGACCGGCGAGAGACTGTACAAATCTGGTGATTTTGGAAAATGGCTTCCAGATGGTAATATTGAATTCCATGGGCGTATGGATAATCAGATAAAAATCAGAGGGTTCAGGGTTGAGCTTGAGGAGATTGAATCTGTTATCTCAGAGATTGACGGAGTGGTAGAGAATGTTGTCTTGCCATTTAAGATAAATGAGGGTGATTATCGTCTTATTTCCTTTATAAACATACATAGTACTTTTGTCTCAAGTGCAGAGGATGTGGTAGGTCTGCTCAGGGAAAAACTGCCCTCGTATATGATCCCCTCTGGTTTTAAGTTTCTGTCAGAGTTTCCAAAGACAATCAACGGGAAGGTAGACAAGAAGACCCTGATGCTAACTGATCTCTCTGAGCTGGAATCAGAGAATACGGCTGAGGTTGGGTTTATGACAGATACAGAGAGGGTTATTGATGGAATATGGAGGGAGGCCCTGATGCATAATGGTATCCTGAGAAAAGATAACTTCTTTGACATAGGAGGGACATCATTATTAGCTATATCAGTCTTTTCAAAGTTAATGTCACATTTTAATCTGGAGATGCCACTCAGGGTATTCTTTGACAGTCCCAGAATATGTGATCTTGCGAAAGCTATTGAGATGGAGACGATGAAAAGTCTGAAAACAGAGGTTACAACACAAACGAACAAAGAAAACTCAAATATAATCAGTGGCGAATTATGACAGTTAGAGAACTAATTGAAGAATTACGACAAAAAGAGATTGAATTAACTTTTTCCGGAGGTAAGATTAAGTACACCGGACCAGAAGAAAATATAACACCTGAAATAATCAGAAAGCTTAAAGAGAATAAGGCTTCTCTGATAAAGTTTCTCTGGCCTGAGGAATTAAGTAATCTTATGCCAATTAATCCTGTGGGGACAAAAGTTCCGATATTCATTGTACACGGTGATAACGGCAACTACATTATAAGCGAATACCTGGGACCGGATCAACCGGTCTTTGGCTTCTTTCACCCGGGTTCAGAGGGAGAGCGGATCCCTTATGATCACATTAAGGAGATGGCCCTTTCATATATAGATAAGATTAAAATGGTTAACCCTGAGGGGCCATACTACCTTATAGGTTATTCATTCGGTGGAAATCTGGCATTTGAAATTGCTGTCAGACTTCAAAAGGCTGGATTCAAAGTGCCTGTTCTGGTCCTTATTGATAGTGTCTGCCCTGTTACCAAGGTTCAGATTAAGCGGGAGGAAGGTTTTTTCAGAATGGTACGTAAGAATATCCTTGGTCCTATGAGGAGATGGGCAAAGGCTTATTTAAAATACTTCGTATGTCTTTCATACATATGGAGAAAAAAACCTATTCCTCTTGAAAAACGGAATTCTTATGTGAGAATAAAATACTCACGACTGATGAGAGCTTATACACCTGAGAAGTATAATGGGAAGATGCTTCTCTTCAGGGCAACAGATAATACCTTTTCATACAGATCTCTTGGCTGGGTGAACCTGGCTGATGATGTTAAAATTATTGATCTGGGAGGAAAACATCTGGATGTCTTTATTGGTGAGGAGAAGATAACGAAGATTCAGACAGAAATAGAAGCCCGTTTGAATGAAGTGTCGAATACCCTGGTGAGTATCTGAATTACTATGCCAGATACCAACCATCATGGTTTTATTCTTTGTTCCTTTGGTATTCCGGACAAAGATTTACCCAGATTGCCTTATGGTGATCTGGATGTTTTTTATGCAGAGACTAGTAGTCTGAAGCCATTCTACCAGAGGCTTCTCAGTGTTATATCGAGGGAAGAACATGAGAAGGCTGAGAAGATCATATCAGCCAATGTGCGTGATACTTATGTTATTTCCCATGCAACACTTAGGCTGATCATGGCTGAGTACCTTAATGTTGATCCTTCTGATATTTGTTTTACATATAATCCTAACGGGAAACCATCGCTTATAGATAATCCTGTTTTCTTTAATCTTTCTCACACATCTGATGCATTCGCCTTTGGACTGTCAAGAGATTCTTATGTTGGGATTGATATTGAGGAGGTAAACCAGTTTGTCGATTATGCCTCAATCTCGCGTTCGTTTTTCAGTACAGACGAACAAACGGCTATATTCAACTCAGACGAAGACTCCAGGGATCTCTTCTATCTTCTCTGGACCCGTAAAGAGGCGTTTATTAAGTCACTAGGTGCAGGCATAGCCGCAGATCTGAAAAAGGTGGAGGTCTCTTCTGCCAGAAACTATATTGATAAGACTGCCTTTGACGAGTGGATTGTTGAGAATGCATCAAAGGACCATTATATCTTTTCAAAGAAAATCAATAAGTATTATTTAAGTTCATCTACTCCTTTTCTGCCCTTGATTCACATCAATGACATAAAAGGGGAACAATTAAAATTCTGATTAAAATGAAGTCTGCCAGCAAGGTAATAATGAATACCGGCTTCCTATATACAAAGATGCTAATAACCATACTTATCTCTTTGTATTCTACTCGTTTGATATTAAGTGCGTTGGGGGCTGTGGATTACGGTATCTTTAACCTGATAGGGGGTGTGATAGGGATGCTTGCTTTTATTAATGGATCGATGGTAATTGCTACTCAGCGATATCTCTCCATCTCTCTTGGTGCTGGTGATATGCCAAGGCTTAAGGCTGTTTTCACATCAAGTGTTATCCTACACCTTCTCATAAGTCTGTTTATTGTCTTTTCTTTGGAGATAGCTGGACTGTTCCTGTTTAACGGGGCTCTTAATATTCCTGCTGAGCGTATTGGTACAGCAAAGACTATTTTCCATTTTATGGTGATAAGTACCTTTTTTACCATAAACGCGGTTCCTTATGATGCCTCAATAAACACCCATGAAAACATGCTGGTTGATGCTCTGGTGGGTATATTTGAATCATTGGTAAAGCTTGGTATTGCAGTATTGCTGATTTATGTAAACAGTGATAAACTGGTGTTATATGGGCTTCTGTCGGCATGCCTTACTATTCTTATAAGGGTTATAAAAAGCACGTATTGTTTAAAGAAGTATGAGGAGTGCAAAATAAATTACAGAATAAAACCTGATTATGCACTTATAAAAGAGATGACCGGGTTTGCCGGATGGAATCTTTTCGGATATTTCTGTTCAGTACTGAAAAGTCAGGGACTTGCTATTCTGCTGAATATGTTCTTTGGTATTCTGGTAAATGCAGCATATGGTGTAGCCAACCAGGTAAACTCCAATATAAAGCATTTCTCTACAAACATGATAAGAGCAATAATGCCACAGATTACCAAGAGTGAAGGAAGCGGTAACAGGGACAGGATGCTGAGATTATCAATTCTTGCCAGCAAGATGTCATTCTTTCTTCTGGCATTTTTTGCTGTACCGATTATTGTTGAGATGAATTTTGTTCTTGATATATGGCTGGAAAAGGTACCGGAGAATGCAGTGATCTTTTGTCAGCTTATACTGCTGCTTAGTATGATGTATCAGATTACAATAGGCACAATGACCGCTGTTACTTCTGTTGGCAATATTAAATCATTCCAGATCGCTGTAGGGGCGATCGAGATATTCAACCTTCCTGCTGCTTATTTCCTTCTGAAAATGGGTCTGCCGGCTTATTTTGTATTCATAAATTCAATATTCTGGGAATTTATAGCTGGGAATATGAGAATTTGGTATGCACATAAAATTGCCAATCTGAATATTCGTGAGTTCCTTACCCGGACAATGTTTTTGTCCTTCCTGACAGCCGGTTTTGCAGCATTTCTGGCTTATCTGCTTACCCAGGTATTTCAACCCTCATTGTTAAGGGCCGCAGCTGTGTTTATGGTTACTTCTGTTACTATGGTCTTAATGGGATGGTTTGTGGTGCTTACAAAAGAGGAAAACCTAAAGCTGGAAGAGGTGATAAAAGGAATATTGAAGGGGTTGAGGGGTAAAATAAAAAATACAAATAATGAAGAAAAAGGTAGTTAAATATTTAAAACAACTATACTGGACCATCAATATACTGACCTCCAGGAATTCAATACAGCGAAGACTTGGGTATCCCTCACGAACCAGGTTGCTGATAATCCATGCTGACGACATTGGTCTGTCGAAATCAGAGAATGAGGCTACTATCAAAGCTATGGATGAGGGATGGGTTAATTCAGGAAGTGTAATGACCCTCTGTGGTGATTTTGAGGCAGTGAGTAAAGTGATTGCAGGTGATGAAAAATATGACATCGGTGTTCACCTTACTTTAACAAGCGAATGGCCTTCTTTTAAGTGGAGCCCTCTGACCAAGGGTGCTGCTGCTGCTACTCTAACTGATGAAAATGGTTCTCTCTATCCTGAAAAAAGACTGTTTGTGGAAAATGTATCACCTGACGATTTTGAAAAGGAGTGTCGTCTGCAGATATTAAAAGCAGTTGAGTCAGGTATAGACATTACACATATTGACTCCCATATGTTTGCCGTCTTTTCTTCAAAAGAGATTTTGGAAAGATATATATCACTTGGAAAGGAGTTTGAAGTACCTGTTCTGTTAACTCGTGAGCTGCCTTCATGGACCAGGAAATCAAAAGATGCTGTTGTTGTTGACAGATTGTTTTGTGCTAATACTGATGACTTTAACTCAGGACTATTTGACTACTACAGGAGGGTACTCAGAAAACTCTCCCCCGGACTTAACTGTCTCCTTGTTCACCTTGCATTTGATGACGATGAGATGAAGAGTATTACAAAGAAACAGACAGCATTTGGCAGCAGGTGGCGACAGATGGATTATGATTTCTTCACCAGTGATGAGTGCCGGCAGATTCTGAGTGAGCGTAATATTAAACTTATTACGTGGCGTGAAATAAAAGAGAAGCTGATGAAAAAGTAAACTTAAAGTCAATTTTTTTTAAATTACAACCTATGAAGTCATTGAGACGAAAAGCAATATTGACCTTTGATTATGAGGTTTTCATGGGACGAAAAACCGGCAGTGTTGTTAACTGCGTAATCAGACCCACAGAAAAAGTACTTGAAATACTCAGGGCAAATGATGCAAAGGGGATATTCTTTGTTGATGCAACATGGCTTCTGTTCATGCATGAAAACCAACCTGATGATTTTCGTCTGGTGGAGAGACAGTTGAAAGAGATTGTTGCTGCCGGCTCATCGGTTGAGTTGCATCTTCATCCACAGTGGCTTGATGCAATTATGAAAGATGGAGCTCCATTTTTTGAATCATATGAAAATTATAGTCTGCACACATTAACCAGCGACAGGATAACCACTCTCTTCAGTACATCAATAAAGCTGATCGAGGGTATCACAGGGCAGAAGGTTACCGGATTCAGAGCCGGTGGCTGGTGTATTGAACCATTCTCCAATATGCACAATGCCTTCGTCTCTTCAGACTTACTCTATGACTCATCTGTTCTCCCAGGCATGAGACTCATTGAGGGTGAGTCATATGACTTCGATTTCTATAATGCCCCATCTAAGTTATATTACAGGTTTGAAGAAAGTCCTATAAAATCGGAAGATGAAGGGAGATTTGCCGAGCTGCCTGTAAGTACATATAGGAATAATGCTATTTATAGAATCATTAACAAGATATGTCTGAAACTGAAGAGTGACAGAATCTACGGTGATGGGATAAGCAACAAAGAGAAATCTGCCGGTAAAACTATTAAGACCCTGTTTAGCTTTAACAGAGGGATGCTAACAATTGACCGGACATGCAATATCCTTTTCAGATACCTGCTGAAAACGCATTTTCGTAAGAGACCTCTGCTGGTTGTGGTGTCACATCCTAAACTTGAATCAGACGAAGCCATGCGAAATCTAAATGTCATTGCATCAGAGTTCGAGACACTTAACTCTGATGATATCCGCTCAGTAAACCTTTATTGAATAACCTATGACAAGAATATCGATCTGCATCTGTACCCGGAGAAGAGAGGAGGGATTAAAAAGACTCCTTATAAGCTTTAATGAGATGGACATTCCTGATGATTGTGATGTAAGTGTTATTGTCGTTGAGAATGATCAGGAGAATCATTCTGAGCATATTGTCAGGGAGATTGCAGGGGAAAGTGAACTGAAATTCAAATATTTTCTAGAGACGGAACAGGGATTGGTTTATGCACGTAACAGATCTGTCAGAGAGGCTGGTGATTGTGATTTCTGTTGTTTTACAGATGATGATGAGCTAGTATCACGTAGTTGGCTAACTGAGCTGATGAGGTGTCAACGTGAGTTTAATGCTGATGGTGTTGCCGGTCCTACATATCCGAGATTTACACGGCCACTTCCATCATATATTGCCGGATTTCATAAACCTGACATGGCTGACTATGGTGCCGTGATTGAGTCAGCATATACGGGATGCCTGCTTCTCAGAAAAGCCTACCTCGATAAGCTTGAAGGACCATTCGATGTGCGCTTGAATCTTACCGGAGGTGAAGATATAAATCTAACCTACTACATTTCAAAGCTTGGAGGAGTTATCAGGTTTAATCCATATGCCGAAGCTTTTGAGACATTTCAGGCCAGTAGGGAAACAGTCAGATATATTTTACAACGGACATACAGAAACTCAAATACTGGCCTTTATGCAAGATATCTGAGAAATCCCGGTAACTTTAAATTAAAAAGCCTTCCACGGTTAATAATGCGATTCTTCAACGGATTGATTCTGACCATTCCTATGCTTCTGTTCGGAAAAGACAGGCGGTTGGCAGGATTAATTAAAGTTGTCAATGCAATAGGTGGATTTAATTTTGTATTGGGAAGAAATAACAAATTCTATAAGTGAATGACTCATCATATTAATACTGAGCTGTAATAACCAGAGGATGAAGAATATTTATTTATACCCCAAAGTATTTCCTTGCGAAAACCCGTATATAAATGATTTGGAAAAATCACTTGAAGGACCGTTTCATGTTGTAAATGAGATGCCCACAGGTAAAGGAGTATTGAATCTTTTCCGGTTTATTTTCAGGGCAGATATTTTTTATTTCAACTGGATAGAGAGTCTCACCTCAAAAAGGTTCGGGAAAATTCAGGTTCTCTTTTTTGTCTTTTTTGCCGGGCTGGTTAAAGCCCTTGGGAAAAAGATTGTCTGGACACTTCATAACCAATACTCTCATGATAAGGAGAAGAGCGCCTGGGTAGACTTTATGTTTTGGTTTATGTTCAGGTGTTCAAACCTCATTATTACACATTCGATGACCGGTATTGATTTTGCACAGGAGAAATACCCCGCAAGTGTAAAAAAGGTAAAGTATTTTATTCATCCTTTAAAGGAGTTTATCAATACTGACCCAATCCCAGACAGGAGTTATGACTTCTTGATATGGGGTACTATATGGCCTTATAAAGGGGTTGTGGAGTTTCTTGATTTTATTAAAGCATCAGGTAAAGCTGATACACTTAGAGTATTGATAGTAGGAAAATGCATAAACGAAAAAATGAAAGAGGAACTGGATAATCATATGACGCCAGGTGCGGTTCATATGGATGAGTTTCTTGATATTAACGAGATAGCAAACCTTGCCGCTAAATCACGTTTTATTCTTTTTACATACCGGCCTGAGTCGATCCTTAGTTCAGGTTCATTAATGGATTCTATACGTATGGGCTCCATTATTATTGGCCCCCGGGTTGGCGCTTTTAAAGATCTTTCCGATGAAGTGTTTATTAAGACATACGATACTTTTGATGAGATACTCTCGATTAATGACATCGACAACGGAGAAATAGAGTCAGTAAAAACAATAATGAAAAATTTCTGCGAAGGTAACAGTTGGGC
>QKCK01000155.1 GCA_003245695.1 Bacteroidota bacterium
AATCACCAATTTTCTCAACTGCTATGACCCATGTTTCCTGCCAGATATCTGAAGCTACCTCTCTGTTGCTGCCCAGTTGATGCAGAATAAAAGCATACAGTAAATCGGAGTATCTCAGGTATAGCTCCTTAAAAGAGTCCTGGTTCCCATTTTTAAACATCCTGATTAACTTTTTTTCTGACTGTGCCATTTGTTCAAATTACATCTGTTAGTCGCATATATTTCTTAATCCTTCGGTTTTCTGGCAAAATTCCTGTAAATATCAGAAAATAGCACGATTCAACTAACCAACATAAAAGAGTATCAATAGATTATCAGGAAAAAGTCAGTGATGACATCGCTATGTCCTTTCTCCTTTGACTTTCAGCTTTCAACTTTCATCTTTCGACTTTCAACTTTCAACTTTGGACTTTCCCCTTTCTCTTTTATCTTTATTGGGAAAACAAATTCATGTCTCAATGAAGTATCTTTTCCTAATTACTCTCTCCGTTATCTTCTTGTCATGCTCACGAGTACATGAAGATAACCCGGAATTTGATCTGGCTGAATGGAACAGTCATGTTGAAAGCACCTCAGAGCTCATGATATTCATTCCTGACATACAGATTTATACCGACGAGGAAGATAAGACCCGCTATCTCAATGCTATCATCGACAGGATATTGACACTTCATGATAACGGGGTAAAGATAAAGGCTGTTCTACAGGCAGGTGACATAACAAACCGCAACACTACCAGAGAGTGGGCATCTGCCGACAGGCTCTTCTCAAGACTTGATAACAAAATCCCGTACATCATGTGCCCCGGGAATCACGATTACGGGAGATACACAGGCGACTCCGGCAATGCCAATAACCGTAATACACCATACAGCAGTTATTTTGATTACTCAACCAACAGTGCCTTTGTTACATCATTTGAAGACAACATCTACGATAACTCACTCTTCAGGATCTTCATTCACGGAAACCCCTTTCAGGTAATCTCGCTTGAGTTTGCGCCTGCTGACGACGTCATTGCATGGGCTGACAGTATTGCTTCAGCTGATGAAGATGAAACGGCAATTGTTCTTACACATGCCTACATGTATAAAGACGGCGTGAGGTTCAATTATTCTGAATATGGCAGTTCGCAGGATGGATCGCCTTATAATTATTCTATTGCATCATATGAGAGCATAAATGACGGCGAGGAGATATGGCAGAAGCTTGTATATCCGAACCGTTCTGTAAGGTTCGTGCTGTGCGGCCACATGGCCTTCCCTGATTATGTCGGAAACCTTATATCAGCCAACAGCTTCGGTGATCCTGTCCTGCAGATGCTTTTCGACACACAGTCGTTTCCCAATGGTGGCAACGGTATGATACAGATAATGGAGTTCAGATCAGACATGAGAACAGTAATGATACACACATACTCAACCATAACAGGGTCGTGGACACCAGGCATCAAACAGGAATACCTGTTTGATTACAGCAGGCAGTAATAATAGTTCTTTCCACACTGCCATGATGCTGTCTGGTGTCTGAACTTATGGTGTCATTCACATGAGCATCTAAATTATTGGCCGGATAAGAAAAAAAAGCCTGACCTTGCTATTCATGGTCAGGCGAACCCGGGTCTCATACTATCACATCAGACCCAACTGTTTCTGTTAAGCACATGTCAGCTGTTGTAATAGAATTTCTCATTTACAATCTGTCCTTCGCTGTTCCAGCGTTGAACTGATACCTGGGTGAACTTCCTGTCGCCCCATTCACGGTGTGTGAAATCATAGTCCCATTCAACCACCGAGATATTATCGCTTGCCAGCACATTCTTTACCTCTGCGTGTCTGAATTCAACAATATTCCCTGCTACTTCTTCCTCCCTGATCCTGTTGGCTGCTTTGCCAACGGTAGGTGACTCTTCATTCTCCTGCATGGTAACCTCATCAGCATAGAACTTTTCAAATGCTGCCAGAGAATGACCACTTAAGATCATGTTATTTAAGGCTTCTACTCTTTCCCTTAATGTTAAGCTTGTAAGATCCAGTTTTTGCATCGCTATGTTTTTTAAATGTTTACGAAGCAAAACTACAACCGCCAGAGTGGCTGCACACTTGACCTATGGTAATAAATAAAATTGATCTGAGATAAGAATATGAGAGTCGGGCATGACTCCTGTAAAGGCTATTTCTGCTTTCTGATCCGGCTGAGGCTCTCGGGGGTAATACCAAGGTATGAGGCAATATATACCATCGGTACCCTCTGAAACATGTCAGGGTGGCGCTTAAGCAGGTTCTTATATCTGTCCGCTGCCGGCTCCCACATTGTGGAACTCAAACGCTTGAGAGAATTAACATATGCCTTCTGGAATAAGATACGGAAATACCTCTCCATCCCCGGGACCTCCTCATATAACTTTTCAAGATTACCCCTGGTTATCCTTAACAGCTGCGTATCCTCCAGCGCCTCAATATAATATCGCGAGGGCTCCTGAGTATAAAAACTCTCCAGGTCACTTATCCAGCTGTTATCCATGCGTATCTGATATATATGTTCAATACCTTTTTCATCAGCATAATACGAACGAAGGCATCCCTTCACAATAAAATCAATATGTTTACATACCTCTCCGTACCTCATAAGATCCTTTTTCCTCTTTATCTCAAATGGCTCAAAAAATGAAAGGATAACCGCTTCTTCCCTTTCAGAGATTGAGGTCCATTTCTTCATATAATATATAAGCTTGTTTTCCCCGGGTACATCCATGGTATCAGTGTTGTAATGCAAAATTATGAATACAGTTCTGATAAGTAAACACCACAGGGTGATTTAAGTTTTGAGGAGGGAGGGGAGAGAAAGAGGAGTGAGATGTGAGATGTGAGACGTGAGTTAAGATAAAAGACAAAAGGGAAAAGATAAAAGTCCAAAGTCGAAAGTCCCAAGGTAAATTCTGAAAAAATAATAATCTAAGTAAAACTCAGGTGCCGAACCTTA
>QKCK01000243.1 GCA_003245695.1 Bacteroidota bacterium
ACAATTAATATCCCATTTGGTTTATTAATATAATAATCTTTGTGATCGCCATCAGATAGATATTCATTATTCTTAACAAGGAGAAGTCTGCCAGATGAATCAAATACCCTGACAGTACAAGGTCCGCCATCCCATAATTCACCTTCAGGAATAACAGTAATGGCATTGTCAGTCTGGGTAAGGCGGAATGCTTTCTCTTCTGTTGCAGGTTGTGTGCCAGGGAAGTTTTCTGATATGGTAATTATGAATCGTGATGTATTAAGTCCGGCATCAGAAGAGAATGAATACTCTTTAACAGATGTAAGGTCAATAGTAGTATTATTTGATTTATCGGTTAACCAGAGCTTCTGTTCCCCCGGGAGTATTGTCTCAGTATTTACGATTGTGAAGTTTCCTGCTACGGGTATCATTAATGCCAATGGCATCTCTGTTTGTGTGTCGGGCAGGGGTATCGCATTTATTGAATAATCTTCACCAGACAAAACAGTATAGATCTGGGGTAATGACTTTGCAATGATTTTTGAAGCATCATAGTCTCCGTCGAAATCAAGGGAAGCGTTATTATCAAGTCTGATAACTGTTTCATCACTTGTTCCCTTTTCAGATGAGAGGAGAGAAATCCTGAACAGAGGAATTTGAGAACTGCTTTTCAGTAGCATTGAAGAGGTATGTTCCCTGGCTGTATTTGGAATGGTAATATAGGTACCTACGGCTCTTGTTTTTACCATAAATCCCTGTAATGGTGCAATATGGGCAGATCCTCCGTTTGTCCCCACGCCATTTACGTATGAAGCCACAACATCTCCTGCCTGAATGTAGATAGCATCTCTTACATTCACCGGATCAGATATAGTAACCAGGTCCCAGTTTATGCCACAGGTAAGTGAGTTACCGATACACTTGTAACCATAAAGACTGGTATCAGCTCCTGATCCGGAGAAGGGAAGGTTAACCTGACCGATGGTGGTTGTTATTGACCTTAGATTGTCATATACCAGGATGGTATCTTCAGGAAACCAGATCAGATAGCCATTGTTAGCCACCAGTGATGAAAATGCTGTGGTACCGTCATAACCATCATGCCACTGCCATCCCTGTGAGATATCAGATGTTACCTTACTTTCATCATACATCATGAGGTCATATGGAGTGATGTCAGTAATAACGGATTTATCGACAGTAGTGGGTGGAGCAATATAATGCCAACGGAATGAGACATCAGGCACAATATATCCTCCTGAAACAAACTGTTTTATTCTGACGTATCCCGAGTTACCCGAATAGCTGGTTGTCATGAGCGACGCCCTCTCAGTAGCGTTGGCCTCAAGTACTATTGTACCGCTATTGGTAAGTGAGTTGAAAGTTACCTTTGCTCCTGCTTCAACAATCATTTTAAGGCCGGTGTTCAGAATAAAAGTAGGACCTGGTGTAAGTGTAGGGTAATTTGTCCTTCCGGCAGGTACTACAACATTTCTTGTTGTGCCTGGAGTATAACTCTTATCCCAGTTTATTGGTCGCAGCCAGTCTGCAGTAGCAGTGCCCAGCCAACGGCTGTAAAGTACCTCATAAGCTCCTATATCGGGGTCCCCAACCCTTTTTGTTCCGATAAAATCAGTTGTGGATATTGTTATTCCTGAATAGGAAGCCAGCCCTGCATCACGAAGGGGAGAGTCAAATGTTATTAAGAAGTTCTCTCCTGCGGGGTTTGTAAAGTTTGGCCCAGTGGGGTCATTGTTTGTGCTGCTGAGGTTAAGAGAGCCTGGATATGACTCACCCTCTATGGCGCATGCATTTATGACTGTTGAAGGTGTTCCTGACAATGTTATCTGATTGGTTCCTCCCCATATTACTGAGTTTATGACAACAGCGTTACCTGAGTTCTCAAGATATAATGCTTTTCCGTTGCCGGCAGTAGATGTGCTATATAGGAAATCACAGTTTTGCAGCTTGGGAGAACCGCTTATTGATGCCACAGCTCCGCCGGGAAGAGCTGCATTATTACTGATAAAGATGTTATCAGCAAAAACCGGTGATGCATTTGAGGAAATATATGCTGCACCACCACTTTCAGTTGCTCTATTGTTTTTGAATATTGTGCTGGAGATTGATGGGGAATGCCCTGATGCAACATACACGCCTCCACCCTTGATAGCGATACAGTTTTTTATCGTTGAATGAGTAATCTTAACCGTTGAAGAGCTCAGGTATAATCCACCACCCATTGAGCCGAGCTTTGCATTGGTACGTGAACCATTCTCAAGGGTAACATAAGAGATTGTTATGTTACCGGTTGAGGTGATATAGAGATTACCCCAGAGTTCTCCGGCCTCACCATTGATGCCGTCTTTATCAATATCAGCACTGATAAGTATCGGACTTGTTGTTGTGCCAACGGCATACAGCCATCCGGTGCCGGTGATTCTGATACATGCCGAGCTGCTTGTTGAGATGAACTTAGCTCCCGGTGAGAGAGTTAATGTTTCATTATCTACAGTAATATTGCCTCCAAAGTATTTTGTACCTGTGATAATAAGGTCTGAAGTCAATGTGCCACTGTATGGGCTTGATATAGAACCATTACCACTAAGCTGCCCGTATGCCATGCCTGAAAAAGCAATGGCAGCAACCAATAAAATTACCCCTCTTCTCATTGTTTGTTCCATTTAAGTTATGACACACAAACACACTTAAAAGTTGCATAGAAAATGTATAACCCCTCACCCATGCAACTTGTTCATGCAAAATTACAAATTTGGCCTGAAGAATCAAAGGCAATACAATGAAGCTCAATTTAAAACAGAAGCAGAAGGAGGCTATGTGAGACCTTAATAATTTTATCTTTGTATTAGTGAACCGAAAAGTAAATAGAGGTACCATACTAAAGACACTAAGCCTTGTATATGATAGTGCGGGCAGGTGGCTGGTTATTAATCTGTTGACATTAACCGGGCGCTCATTATTTCCTCTGGCTGGTCTGTATTTGCTGAAGAGGCTGGTAGAGACACTGACGAAATCTCCGGAGACAGGACAGATGGCAGTTATCACAGGGGTAGTCTGGATGATTATTGCCCTGGCAATTGTTCTTGCTGCTGATGACCTGCTTCTCATATCTGGTCGTTATACATTAAAGGTGCAGTCAAAGAAGCTTGAGGCATATGTTATGGCACAGATACACTCTCAGGCATCAACAATGGGACTGAAGTCATTCGGGGAGCCTTCGTTTCATGAACTGCTGGAGCGTGCTGCGAGTGATGCTTCATGGCGTCCTGCTGCCATAGTGGGCAACCTTTTTTTATTATTCAGAGGAATACTCTCTTTTATTATTATGGCAGTAGTGTTATCACGTTTCAGTATTCTGATGTCATTGATTTTACCCATGGCATTCCTGCCACTCTTTTTATCAAGATCATTTACTTCAAAACAGTTATATAAGTCGCGACAGCAACAGACTCCCCTTAATAGAAAAGCATCATATTTCAGCTGGCTCATAACGGGAGAGAGACCCGCACGGGAGATAAAGCTCTTTGGATTAGGTAATTACTTCATGTCATTATATAATGACTATTTCATGAGATCGGAGGAGATAGATCTCAGGACCCTGAAACAAAGCAGCAGGTATGCGCTTATTGCTGCCATTTTTAAAACAGCGGCCCTGGCAGGCGTAATTATCATACTTGTTAATTCTATGATCAACGGAGGGATTACTGCCGGTGACCTTGCCATTTATATCGTAGCGTCACGCCAGGCAATGGTTTACCTGCGTGATGCTTTTTCGGGTCTCTCAGGAGCCAGAGAAGACAAATTGTTTCTGAACGATTACTTTGAGTTCATTGAGCAGAAAAGTGATCTTATTACTTTGCAACCAGCCGTGGCTGCTCCAGAGAGTATGAATGAGATAGAGATCAGGGACCTCTCTTTTACATACCAGGGAAGTGACACCCCTGCCCTCAGGAATGTGAGCCTGACTATAAGGGAAGGGGAACGGATAGCTATTGTTGGGGATAATGGTTCAGGCAAGAGTACGCTGGTAAAGCTCTTATGTCGTCTTTATGACCCCGATGCCGGATATATTAAATATGCCGGAACAGATGTAAGATATATATTGCCGGAAGAGTACAGAAAGAGATTCTCAGTAGTCTTCCAGGATTTTATGCTATACTATCTTTCTGCCCGCGAGAATATCTCTATCAGTGACTTTGATCATAAAGCGGATGATGAGAATATTGGTATTGCAATGGCCAGGGTTGGTCTGGACGAACTGTTTTCGACTCTTCCGGAGGGTTATGACACTGCTCTGGGGCACATGACTCCGGAAGGGAGAGAACTGAGCTGGGGCGAATGGCAAAAGATAGCCATTGCCAGGGCATTATTCCGTAGAGCACCTGTACTGATTTTGGATGAGCCCTCTTCATCTCTCGATGCCAAAGCTGAATATGAGATATTCTCTCGTCTGGATAGCATCACAGAGGGACGTACCACCATTTTTATAAGCCACCGGTTGTCAAATATTATGACTGCTGACAGGATTGTTGTTCTAAGTAAAGGGACGGTTGTTGAGTGTGGCACGCACGAAGAGCTGATGAGCCAGAATGGAATATACTCCGGAATGTACAACAGGCAAAAAAGTATGTACAGATGATGAGTAAGATATCATATGATAAGAATATTCTGGATCTGCTTATTTTATTATGTAATGATGAACTGTCAGAGAAAGAGAGGGAAAGGGCCCTGGCAGCAGCAGCATCAGTTACTGACTGGAACCTTTTTAATGATGTTGTAAGGAAAAATGGTATTGCAGCTCTGGCATGGTATAATCTTAAAAGCAATGATATCTTTAAATACACTCCGGAAAGCATTCAGACTCTTCTTGAAGGTGCCATGCAACGTACAGTAGCAAGGGTGGAGTTCATCGTACACAAAGCTCTTGATATATCGAACCTGCTTGGCAAAAATGGCATTAAAGTGCTGTTTTTGAAAGGGGTTGCTCTTGAAAACAGTGTCTATGGGAAAAGAGGCCTGCGGCAGATGAATGATGTGGATATCCTTATTGATCCCTTGCAGTGCAGGAAGGCATGGAATATTCTGAGAAGAGCTGGTTATGCAAACAGGCCTGTCAAATCGATCTTTCACAAAATGATCATTATGCACCTGGGTAACCATCTCCCTGAGCTTTTTAAAAACGGGATATCAGTTGACATGCATCACAGGCTGTTTCATATGAAAGGGACGGAGATAGTTAAGGAGGCAATAATAAAGCCTGGGACAATAACGATCGCCGATACAACTCAATATGTTTTACCTCCCCGCATTGCTTTTTTAGCCCTGGTGCGTCACATATCAAAGCACGAATTAAAGGGTGAGTTTCAGATAAGGCTTTTTACAGATCTCTTTCTTATTCTGAAGTATTACCGGGAACTGATATTATGTGATGCATTAGCTCCTGAGGCAGAGGCGACCGGTGTAACGGAAGGAGTTAAGAAAACCCTGTTTTTGCTCTCACATTACTGGCATTCAGATATACCGGAAAAATTTCTGGAGGGAACCACTTCTTCAGATAAGCAGGAATATGAAGAGTGGTTCATCGAAGGAGTATTCAGGGCCGGAGAAGTTATTAAATCAAAGAACAGGGATGCATACAGAAACATTCTTACAGGGATAGACACTCCCTGGCATAAGTTTCTGTATCTGCTTGGTGATTTGTTCCCTTCAATCAGTTTTATGAAGGAGAGATACAGGCTTAACAGTACTTTCTCTGTTTTGTTGCGTTATCCTCAGCGTTTAGGAAAGACAGTCTGGTTTTTCAGGGCTCTGTTCAGCAAATAAATCTTTTATTCTCAAATAGTTTAACTATTGTAATTTTTAGTCGCTTGACGCAAAAGGCAATTTTTGTTATATTTACACAAGTCAATGTCAGAAATTTTCATCGATGTTTAAATTGGGTTGGTTTATATTAATGCCTGCTTCTTCACAGATGTGCAAAAAGAGTATGATTGTCTTTAAAAGAGACGATAAATAACTTGTTGGCAATGCTTTGTTTAGAGGCAGGATTGCTCATTCAATCCCTCTGCCCGGGTATCACCTGCCCGGGCAGCTTTATTTAAAATGGCCTACAGCCTATCGTTAAAAGCGTTATTTTTGTAAAAATTTTTCTTATGGGAAGAGAACTCTATCTATATAATACTCTTACGCGCAGCAAAGAGCTTTTTGAACCTGTAGAACCTCCATATGTAGGGATGTATGTCTGCGGACCGACTGTATACAGTGATTCACATCTGGGGCATGCACGTCCGGCTATTACCTATGATATTCTGTATCGTTATCTTATGCATCTGGGATACAAGGTAAGATACGTCCGCAATATTACAGATGTAGGCCACCTTGAGAATGAGGCAGATGATTCAGGTGAAGACAGAATAACAAAAAAGGCACGTCAGGAGAATATAGAGCCAATGGAAGTAGTGCAGCGATATATGAATTCGTTTCACCGTTCAATGGATCTCCTGAATACTCTCCAGCCCTCTATTGAGCCGAGAGCCACGGGGCATATAGTGGAGCAGCAGGAGATGATAAGTACAATCATTGAGGAGGGGTTTGCATACGAAGAGAATGGCTCGGTCTATTTTGATGTGGAGAAATACAACAGAAGTTATCCATATGGCATTCTCTCAGGTCGTGTTCTTGATGAGATGAAAGCCAACAGTCGTGTTCTTGAGGGTCAGGATGAGAAACATAGTCCGTTTGATTTTGCTTTATGGAAGAAGGCATCACAGGCTCATATAATGAAATGGTCTTCTCCCTGGAGCAATGGCTTTCCGGGATGGCATCTGGAGTGCTCTGTGATGAGCACCAAATACCTGGGGGATGTCTTTGACATACACGGCGGGGGTATGGATCTTATCTTCCCGCATCATGAGTGTGAGATAGCTCAGAGCACTGCTGCCAATGGAAAACCATCGGTACGCTATTGGGTACATAATAACATGATTACAATAAACGGGCAGAAGATGGCCCGCTCACTTGGCAACTTCATAACACTTGACCAGCTGTTTTCAGGTAATCACCCTCTCCTTGAAAGAGCATATAGTCCTATGACTATACGGTTCTTTATCCTGCAGGCTCAGTATCGTGGCACAGTTGACTTCAGCAATGAAGCACTGCTCTCTGCTTCACTGGGGCTTCAGAAGTTGATGACAGCGGTGAAGACACTCAACAGCCTGAAGGGCTCGGAGAGATCGTCGATAGACATATCAGCTATTAAAGAGAAGTGTTATGAGGCTATGAGCGATGATCTGAACACACCTGTAGTATTGGCTCATCTGTTTGATGGAGTAAGGATGATAAACCTTGTCAATGATGGCAGGGAGACACTTTCAGAAGCGGATCTGGATGACCTGAAAGAGCTGTTCCGTACCTTTGTCTTTGATATCCTTGGGTTAAAGGAAGAGGAGAGTTCGGGCAATGATCTTCTGAGCGGCGTAGTAGAGATGGTATTGAATATGCGGCAGGAGGCAAAAGCCAGAAAGGACTGGGCAACATCAGACCGTATCAGGGATGAGCTGTTAAAGCTTGGCGTAAATGTCAAAGACCGTAAGGATGGCTTTGACTGGGAAATAAAACATTAGGTTACGATGATATACCGATCGCGTATCGTAACAATAGGGTCGTTATCGCTTGGAGGAGATCTCCCGGTGAGGGTGCAGTCAATGACTAACACCAACACATGCGATACTGAATCGAGTGTTGCACAGTGTATTCGCATCATTGAGGCCGGCGGTGAAATGGTGCGTCTGACAGCCCAGGGTGTTCGTGAAGCGGAGAATCTTGCAGTTATTAAAAAGCATCTCAGAGCCGCTGGTTTTGATACACCACTGGTTGCTGATATTCATTTTAATCCATCGGCAGCTGAAGTGGCTGCACGAATGGTTGAGAAAGTCAGAATAAACCCCGGGAATTATGCTGATAAAAGGGCCTCATTCACTGACACACATTTTACTGAAGAGGGGTACAATGCTGAACTGGAGAGGATCAGAGAACGCCTTTTACCTCTTATAGGAATATGCAGAGAATATGGGACAGCAATACGTATTGGTGTAAACCATGGGTCATTGTCTGACCGTATCATGACACGCTATGGCAACACTCCTGAAGGGATGGCAGTATCGGCTGTAGAGTTTCTTCAGATATTCAGGGATGAGGGGTTCAATAATATGGTTGTATCAATGAAGTCGTCTGATACGCGTGTGATGACAGAGTCAAACCTCAGGCTGGTGAGAATGATGCAGGCTGCCGGGATGGATTATCCGGTTCATATAGGTATTACAGAGGCCGGTGAGGGTGAAGATGGAAGAATTATCTCAGCTTCGGGTATCGGCACAATGCTTTCAGCAGGGATAGGTGATACAATCAGGGTCTCCCTGTCAGAGGTACCTGAGAAGGAGATACCGGTGGCAAAGGAGATCATACGTGTTGTATGTGGAGATAAGGGAAGGGTGACAGAGAATATTGATGAGATAGAGTTCTGTGAAAGGGACACTCTTTATAAACCTGAGGTTTACTCTTTTGATGGGGAAAAATATGTGCCGGAGTTTACTTCAGAAGGGAGTCGTACCATCGTCAGTTTTGAGCCTTCAAAGCCACCGCTGATAGGAGACATTAAAGGCGACGATGTTATTCTGTCTGTCATATTTTCTGAGGATGATGATGAAAAGCTCACTATTGATGCTGCAGCCCTTCTTGGCAAATACTTTATCGCCCGAAAGGCTGGCGGGATATGTGTTGTCAATAATGTGAAGAGGGGGCAGGACAGACTGAGGGATCTCTCATATGCAATTCTCCAGGCTACGGAGGCGAGGATAACGCGCAACAGGTATATCTCATGTCCCACCTGTGGGCGTACCAGGTTCAATCTTGAGGCAGCAGTAAAAGAGGTAAAGAACGCCACATCACATCTTCAGGGTTTGAAGATAGCGGTGATGGGTTGTATTGTAAATGGCCCCGGCGAGATGGCGGGAGCTGATTATGGGTATGTTGGGGCAGGCCAGGGGAAGGTACATATATACCGGGGGCACAATGCTGTACTGCTCAACATCCCGCAGGAAGAGGCAGTAGCCCGTCTTCTGCAGGTTATCGAGGCAGATCAGGCAAGCCGGTAGTCAAGCTGTTTCTTCTGTAGATCGGCTTTTACAACCTCAACCATTACCTTGTCTCCTAACATATAGACTTTACCTGTACGGCGGCCTCTTATACAATAGTTTTCCTCGTCGTATTCAAAGAAATCATCGAGCAGATCACGTATGGCCACCATACCTTCACACTGGTTCTCTATCAGCTCAACATAAATACCCCATTCTGTGATACCTGAGATGACACCCTCGAAGACACTGCCTATCTTGTCACTCATGAACTCTACCTGCTTGTATTTTATAGAGGCTCTCTCAGCATCAGTAGCCATGCGTTCTCTCCTGGATGAGTGATCACATAGTTTCTCATATTTATCACCGTCACGTGGAGGTTGTCCCTCAAGATAACGCGATAAAAGCCTGTGAACCATCATATCAGGATAACGTCGTATGGGAGAGGTGAAGTGTGTGTAATGACTGAAGGCAAGTCCATAGTGACCTATATTATCAGTTGAGTATATTGCTTTGGCCATTGACCTCAGAGCAAGAGTCTCAACAATGTTCTGCTCCTTTTTTCCGGCGACATCATTCATCAGTTTGTTCATTGCAGCAGGGAGGCCCTTTTCGTTTTCAAGGTCAAGAGAATAACCAAACCTCTTGATGAAATAACTGAATGAGTTCAGTTTTTCGGTATTGGGTTTATCATGAATACGATATACAAAAGTCTTGCCTTTCAGCTTTTTACCTACATATTCAGCCACACGCTTGTTTGCCAGAAGCATAAACTCTTCGATGAGCTGATTTGATGATCCGAACTCTCTGAAGTTTATACCGATAGGAGTGCCGTCAGCGGCAAGGTTAAATTTCACTTCAAGGCGTTCAAAGGCAAAAGAGCCTGATGAAAAACGCTTCTCCCTGAGTTTCTGTGCAAGATTATGGAGGGCCAGGACTTGCTCTTTCATATCACCCTCACCGGTGTCAATTACTTTCTGAGCTTCAGCATAAGTAAATCGTTTATCAGATTTGATAATTGTTTTTCCGAACCACTCATTAATGACAAAGGCTTTAGAGTCGAGTTCAAATACGGCTGAGTATGTGAGTTTTTCCTCATAGGGGTTAAGTGAGCATATATTATTTGAAAGGTGTTCAGGAAGCATAGGCACGGTACGGTCAACCAGGTATACTGAGGTAGCTCTCTCCTGGGCTTCCTTGTCAATGACAGAACCGGGTTTCACATAGTGGGTTACGTCTGCAATATGAACGCCCACCTCCATATTACCATTCTCTAGCCTGCGAAAAGAGAGGGCATCATCGAAGTCCTTTGCATCGTCGGGGTCGATAGTGAAGGTAGGAGTATTCCTGAAATCGCGTCGCAGGGAGATATCCTCGTCAGTTATCTCTGACGATATCTTCTCCGCGGCTTTGTCTACCTCTTCAGGGAAGTGTATCGGGAGTCCGAATTCGGCAAGGATGGCATGCATCTCAGTGTCATTCTCTCCCGGGAAGCCCAGAACCTCTGTTATCTCACCAACGGGGTTACGCGATCTCTGATCCCATTCAACTATGCGGGCAAGGGCCTTCTGTCCCTGTCTGGCACCACCGAGCTTTGAGAGTGGTATGAACAGATCAAAAGGCATATTCTTATTATCAGGTATGAGGAAGGCAAACTGAGGTGTCAGCTCTACTGTTCCAACAAAGGCAGTGCGGGCACGTGTGATTATCTCAACAACCTCCCCTTCAGGCCTGTTACCTTTCCGGCGTGCATACATCAATACCTTTACAGTGTCGCCATGCAATGCAGTACGCAGGTTGCGGGCCGAGACAAAAACGTCCTCTTCCATATCCTCCGAGGTGATAAAACCATAACCAAACCTGGTGAGGTCAACAGTACCGGTGATGTACCCACCCCTGGCTTTGAGAATGTACTTGCCGTGTCCACGCTCCTCCAGAAGACCCTCCTTCTTCATCTGACGAAGTGCCTCTGAAACAGACATCTTTTCTGATACATCATTTATCTCAAGCCTGGCTGAAATCTGCTTATAGTTCATCGGTTGACCTGAAGTGCGAATCATCACATTTGTAATGAGCTCTTTCAGCTTCCTGAGATTGATATTGGGGTTTTTACCACCTGTTTTTTTCCTTGACATTATTCTGTAGCTTGTTCTATTCCAAAGATACTCCTAAATTGGCTACCTTTGATTTTTAAACAGAGTAATGATTGCAAAAACATCAATACTATCACACTCCTCATCTGTTGTCTCAAAAAGAATAGGAGATGAATACCTGCTTGTCCCTCTGACAGATAATATTGCTGACATGGACTCTCTCTATCGTCTGAATACAACCGGGGCATTTATCTGGGATGCAATAGACGGAAAGAAGAGTGTGTCGGAGATTATTATTCTTATGGTTGAAGAATTTGATACGGATATTGATGAGGCTGAGAGAGACACCTTACTTTTCCTTGAAGAGATAAACAGCTTTATCACTGTTCAGAACCCGTGAGCATAGATCTGATCATAGCATCGTTTCGTATACGTCTGATACCGGCAGAAGGATTGACACTTATTCCGGGAGAACGGTTTCATGCCTTTGAGGTTGCCGGTGATGGAACTCCTGATGTGATACTCCGGGTCTCGTGTGAGTCATATACATTGCCTTCTCAGTCAGTTCTGGTGTTTGATGCCCCTTTGATGGATTCAGATGGTAAAACAGTTATCCGGGAGCCATTCTGGGAGGTATGGCGCGATGGTGAAAAGATCATCGTAAGGGTAACAGAGAATGATAAGACAATAGTTTCGCATCTTGTAATAGATATCAGAGAGACAGTATGGGATCTCTTTCTGGGATCTTCTGGCGACAGTGCTGATCCGCTTCCCTATCCTCTTGATGGCCTGGTAATATACTATATGGTTATGAAGCGTAGGGCCTTCATGATACATGCCTCCGCTGTTAATCACAATGGCAGGGGATGGCTCTTCTCTGGCCGCTCGGGAAAAGGCAAAACAACAATAGCAAGGTTATTCGACAATGCCGGCACTGAGGTTATTCATGACGACAGGCTGATTGTCTTAAAGAGGGACGACGGGTGGTATGTATACAGCACACCTGTATACAGGAATGATATTCCCAGATATGCCAGGCTTGATCATATGTGGCTCATTGATCATGGGACACAGAATACGTCTGTTCCTGTTCAGGGGGCAAGAGCCGTAGCCCTTATTATGGCTAATTGCATACAACAGAACTGGGATGTTGAGTTTCCTGAGATGCTGATATCACGTATCCAGGAAGTTGTGGAAGAGGTACCGGTAAGCCGGCTTTCGTTTGTTCCTGATAGCAGCCTGTGCCGATACCTTTTTATACGGCAGGGTCAATATCGTGTTGACTCGATACATGCCTTCATCGCCTTGTTGAAAGAGGGCCACAACGTCACTGCTACTGCAGGAGGCCTGAGTATGTGGCCGGCAATTATCCCTGGTGATAAACCAATAGTAGAGCCTCTTGACAGAGATAATATGCCTGGTAAAGGTGAAGTAATTGCTCTCATACGCGATGGTAGCCTGGTGATACACCGCATTATTGCTGTCACAGAAAATGGAGGGAGAAGAGAATACATTACCAGGGGCGATGCTTCAGTTACCATCGATGATAGTGTATCAGAAAGCGAGGTGGCAGGTGTTGTCAGGTCATTTATGCGCGATGGGAAGGTGAAAACCATAGGCAAGAGAAGGATGCCGGCGGGTATAAACAGATTATTGGCACTTTCCAGGGCATTTTTCTTTGCATGGAGAGAGTGATGCTATAATGAGATCGTGCCGGTAATTTTCTTTTGTCAACACTTTGCGGTATTTTTGTCATATAATTAAAGCAACAAATACATTGAAATATCCTATTGAAAGCAGACTGAAGGAGAGGATTCTTGTTCTGGATGGAGCCATGGGCACACAGATACAGAAGCACCGTTTGAGTGAGGAGGATTTCCGTGGCTCGCTGTATAAGGAACATATGTTTCCACTGAAGGGGAATAATGACCTCTTATCTGTCACACAGCGGGAGATAATCAAGTCGATACACCTTGAATATCTGGATGCTGGGGCTGATATAATAAGCACGAATTCGTTCAATGCCAATGCTGTTTCGCTGGCAGACTATGGTATGGAAGCTATGGTTCATGAGCTTAACAGAGCCGCTGCCGGTGTTGCCAGGGAGGCAGCTGACGAGTTTATGATGAAGAGTGGCAGGGAGGTATGGGTAGCGGGGTCGATAGGACCAACGAACCGGACAGCCTCAATGTCACCTGATGTCAATGACCCCGGGGCACGAACAATTACTTTCAGAGAGTTGGCTGACACATATGCAGAGCAGGCCAGGGGTCTTATAGAGGGGGGTGCCGACATCCTTCTCATAGAGACTGTTTTTGACGGGTTAAATGCAAAGGCAGCTCTCTTTGGTATACGTGGTGTTATAGAAGAGCTGGGTAAAGAGATTCCGGTGATGGTCTCAGGTACTATCACAGATGCCTCAGGCCGTACACTTACCGGTCAGACACTGGAGGCCTTTCTGGTGACCATGTCACATTTTCCTCTGCTGAGTATAGGTTTAAACTGCGCATTAGGGGCGGGGCAGCTAAGGCCATTCATAAGTGAGATGTCAGCCAGGGCTCCCTTCTTTGTGTCGGCACACCCAAATGCCGGGTTGCCTAATCAGTTTGGCGGATATGATCAGGATGCCGCCTATATGGGCAGTATAATCGAAGACTTCTTTAAAGATGGCAGTGTAAATATTATAGGAGGATGTTGTGGCACTACACCTGATCATATAAGGGCTATATCATCACTGGCAAAGAGATACAAACCAAGAATCAGGCCTGAGGCTGACCACATAACCAGACTTAGTGGTCTGGAGCCGCTTGCAATAAGCGCTGAGACCAATTTTGTTAATGTGGGAGAGCGTACTAATGTTGCAGGGTCATTACGTTTTGCACGTCTTATACGTGAAGAAAAATACAATGAGGCGTTGGAGGTTGCAAGGAGCCAGGTTGAAGGGGGTGCTCAGGTGATAGATGTCTGTATGGATGATGCCATGATTGACGGTGTCAAAGCCATGCAGCGATTTATTAATATGCTGATGAGTGAGCCTGACATTGCACGGTTACCTGTGATGGTAGACTCTTCAAACTGGGAGGTGCTTGAGGCTGGCCTGCAATGCATACAGGGAAAGCCTGTTGTGAACTCAATAAGCCTGAAAGAGGGCGAGGATGAGTTTATAAGAAAGGCAAAGATGATTAACAGATATGGTGCAGCGGCTGTTGTCATGCTTTTCGATGAGAAAGGACAGGCAGACAGCTTTGAGCGAAAGAAGGAAATAGCCTTAAGATCATATAATGCTCTTACCGTGAAAGCCTCATTCCCTGCTGAAGATATCATCTTTGACCCTAATATCCTGGCAATAGCAACAGGAATAGATGAGCATAATAACTATGCTGTTGATTATATTAAAGCCGTTGAGTTTATAAAGACCAGCCTTCCTTATGCCAAGGTAAGTGGTGGAGTCAGCAATCTCTCATTCTCATTCAGGGGCAATGACATAGTAAGAGAGGCAATGCATGCTGTATTCCTATACCATGCAATCAAAGCGGGGATGGATATGGGAATAGTAAACCCTGGATTGCTGAAAGTATATACCGATATTGATGCTGACCTTCTTCATCTCACCGAGGATGTTGTGCTTAACCGAAGGAAAGATGCTACTGACAGGCTCTTACACTTTGCATCCAGGTTAAGAAGTGAGAAGACGGAAGAGCCTGGTAAGCAGGCAGAGTGGCGTAACAGGGATGTCATGGGACGTATAAGACATGCCCTGGTTAATGGTATAGATACTTATATAGAAGACGATGTTGAAGAGGCCAGGCCATTATTCAACAAGGCATTGAATATCATTGAGGGCCCTCTGATGGAAGGGATGAATGAAGTGGGAGATCTGTTCGGATCAGGCCGTATGTTCCTTCCCCAGGTTGTCAAGAGTGCTCGTGTAATGAAAAAGGCAGTTGCTCATCTCACTCCTTTTATTGAAATGGAGAATGAAGGAGGAGAGTCATCAAAAGCAGGCAGGGTCCTTCTGGCAACGGTAAAAGGAGACGTACATGACATCGGAAAGAATATAGTAGGCGTGATACTCTCATGTAATAACTATGAAGTTATAGACCTGGGAGTGATGGTGCCGGCTGAGACCATCATAGAGACAGCAATAAGGGAGAAGGCAGACATAATTGGCGTGTCAGGTCTCATCACCCCCTCGCTTGAAGAGATGGTTCATATTGCTTCCCTGATGGAATCGAAAGGTTTGTCTATCCCTCTTCTTGTAGGTGGGGCAACAACGTCGGAGATACACACAGCGGTAAAGATAGCTCCTGTATATTCATATCCGGGAGTGCATGTTAAGGATGCCTCAAGGGCTGTCCCGGTGATAGCGGCACTCATTTCAGGCGATAAAGCGATGCTGTCAACAATAAAGGAGAAATATGAGAGGCTGAGAAATGACCATGAAGCAGCAAAAGAAGGGAGAAGGATAATAACTCTGGAGAGGGCAAGGGACAACAGATATGTCACTTCACAGCCTGCACCACCACCTCAGTTTAAAGGTGTCATCAGGCCTGAGCGCATAACCACCGCGGAGCTGACATGGTTCATTGACTGGACATTCTTTTTCTTTGCCTGGAAAATCAACGGCAGGTATCCTGACATTTTTAAAGACCCGGTAAAGGGAGCTGAGGCAAAGAGGCTTTATGATGATGCAATGATACTGATAGAGAGGATTAATAATGAGGGACTCATCACTATCGAAACACTGATGGGCATTTTTGACGCAGAGAGAGCTGGCGATGATGTGAAGATTACCAGAGGTGATGGTTCTGAAGATATGTACTTCAGGTTCCTTCGCAATCAGGAAGAGAAGGAGACAGGGATACGAAATTTATCTCTTTCTGATTTTGTGGCAGATAAAGGCGATCATGCCGGCGCTTTTGTTGTATCAGCAAGGGTTTCGGAATCGTTACCGTCAGAAATAAGGGATGATGACTATCAGAATATTATGCTGAGGATACTTGCAGACAGGTATGCGGAGGCAGCAGCAGAGTGGTTGCATAGGGAGATAAGGGTAAAATACTGGGGTTATGCTTCAGACGAGTCTCTTTCGGCAGAGGATCTGTTCAAGGTAAAGTATCAGGGTATACGCCCAGCACCGGGATATCCGGCTTGTCCTGATCATACCGGAAAGAAGGCCATTTTTGATCTGCTTGACGTAGTTAACCTGACAGGTATTACACTTACAGAGAGTTATGCTATGAATCCTCCCTCATCAGTATGCGGATATATTTTTGCAAACCCGGGTTCCTCATATTTTAACATCGGGAAGATAGGTGAAGACCAGCTTGATGACTATGTAGCCAGGACAGGTCTCACCAGAGAAGAAGCCCGCCACTGGCTGGCGCCAAACCTATAAAACAAGAAACATGAACGGTCTTACAGTAAAAGAGATAATAAACAATTCAAGAAAGCCGCTATTCACCTTTGAGCTTTTACCTCCGCAGAAGGGACACAGCATCGACAAGATATATTCTGCCATTGACAGGCTTATGGAGTTTGAGCCATCATACATAAACTTCACCTCACACCGGAATGAAGTGACATTGACAGAAAGGTCAGACGGGTTGGTTGAGAAAAAGGTCATCAGGAAGCGGCCAGGCACGATAGCTCTTGCTGCTGCAGTGAAATATAAATATAATGTTACTGTAGTGCCTCATGTTCTTTGCGGGGGTTTTACGCGTGAGGAGACGGAGAATGCACTTATAGAGATGAATTTTCTTGGCATAAATGATGTTCTTGCATTACGGGGCGATCCTCCCAAGGGCACACGTGCTTTTGTCCCGGAGAAGGAGGGGCACAGATACACTAACGAGCTGGTGCAGCAGATAGTGGATCTGAACAATGGCCGGTATCTTGATCCGGCTCTTAAGAATCCAGCTCCAACCTCATTTTGCATAGGTGTTGCCGGTTATCCGGAGAAGCACTTTGAAGCACCCAACATGACAAGTGACATAGCGAATCTGAAGAGAAAAGTCGACGCCGGGGCAGATTATATTGTCACACAGATGTTCTTCGATAACAATAAGTTTTTTGCTTTCAGGGATGAGTGTTACAAAGCAGGCATAACGGTACCCATAATACCAGGGATAAAGCCAGTGACAGCCCTCAATGATATAGGACTGTTGCCCCAGACATTCCACCTTGATCTGCCGGAGGAGCTGATGCATGAGTTACAGAAGTGCAAAACCGATGATGAGGTGCGTGAAGTAGGTATTGAATGGGGCACTTTGCAGAGCAGGGGACTGCTTAAAAAAGAGGTGCCGGGGATACATTTCTATACCCTCGGCAGATCTGATAATATTGCACGTATCGTAAAGGCTTCCTATTAGAGGCCAAAAGCCTTTTTAATATCAGCTACACGGTCAAGTTCTTCCCATGAGAAGAGTTTCACCTTTATCTTTTTGTCTTTATCGCCATTGAATGACCTGAAGGTCTTCTCCACTGTCTTTGGGATGCGTCCCATATGACCATAGGCGGCTGTCTCTGAGTAGATAGGCTTGCGAAGATCGAGGCTCTTCTCAATCATTGCCGGGCGCAGGTCAAAGAGCTCGGTGACTTTTAAGGCTATCTCGCCGTCACTCAGCTTTACTTTTTTGGTGCCGTAAGTATTAACATAAACGCCTACAGGTTTTGCAACCCCAATGGCATAAGATATCTGAACAAGCATCTCATCAGCCACACCAGCAGCAACCATGTTCTTGGCTATATGCCGTGCTGCATATGCCGCAGAGCGGTCTACTTTTGACGGATCTTTGCCAGAGAAGGCACCACCGCCATGAGCACCACGACCTCCGTAGGTGTCAACAATAATCTTACGGCC
This sequence comes from Bacteroidota bacterium, assembly GCA_003245695.1. Lineage (GTDB taxonomy): Bacteria > Bacteroidota > Bacteroidia > Bacteroidales > VadinHA17 > SR-FBR-E99. The sequence continues at coordinate 18,087 of QKCK01000243.1, forward strand.
TGTCAACCCTGTATCACCATGAGGACCCCCTATAACAAACTTGCCGGTGGGATTGACATGATAGATAATGTTGTCATCAAAGAGAGCCTGAACACTCTCATCAAACTGAGCCTTGACCCTGGGAATAAGAATCTCGATGATATCCTTACGGATAACCTCCAGCATCTTCGCTTCATCCTTTGAGAAGTCATCATGCTGTGTTGACACAACAATGGTATGGATTCTCTTTGGAGTATTGTCATCATTGTATTCAATGGTCACCTGTGACTTAGAGTCAGGACGAAGATAGAACATCTGTTTTTCCTCACGTCTTATCTCAGATAACTGATATACCAGTTCATGAGCAATGTCAAGTGAGAGTGGAAGATAATTATGTGTTTCATTTACTGCATAACCGAACATCATGCCCTGGTCACCGGCACCCTGATCTTCCTTCTTCTCCCTTTCCACACCCATGGTGATGTCAGGTGACTGTGGATGAATGGCTGAAAAGACGCCGCATGAATCGCCATCAAATTTGTATGCAGCTCTGGTATAACCAATCTTGTTTATTGTATCACGTACAATGGTTTGAACATCAACATAGGTTTTGGTCTTCACCTCACCTGCAACAACCACCTGTCCTGTTGTCACGAGAGTCTCGCATGCCACCTTGGACTCAGGGTCCCAGGCAAGAAAACTATCAAGAAGAGCATCAGATATCTGGTCAGCAACTTTATCAGGATGACCTTCAGATACTGATTCTGAAGTAAAAAGATAACTCATACTTTTGTTTTTATGTTTAACAAAGAATGTGATGGATTGTTGTAAGGATGCTCTGCAGTGAAAGCTGTTTTAGCATTTTTTTCTGTGGTTGCAATCAGTACAAATCTTTCCACCATCAATTATGCTGCAAAAGAATAAAAAAATATGTTAAGTACAAAGTGAAACGTTCTTTTTATGACATGATACCTGTTTTATATTGATTTTAACAGGTATGATTAACGCCAGTGATCTGATTTATAGCAGACTAAGGGATTGCTCTTATTTCCCAGTGAGCTGTCTGAAGGTATCCTCAAGACTCTCTTCCTTCTTATGCAGACTCAGGACCGTCAGGCTGTTGGAAACGGCATACTCAAATATCAAAGGCCTGATATCTTTCTCTCCGGATGATATCAGATTATATTTTTTATCATCAACTTTAATAACAGAATCGACTCCATTAAGAGACATAAGATCATTAACGGAGACGGCTGCATTAAACTCAACTTCAATCAGGTCTCTTTTACTACCTGCGAGAGCAGTCACACTCTCATGGCTTCCGTCAGCAATAATCCTGCCCTTGTCAATAATGATTATCCTGTTACATATTGCCTCCACTTCCTGCATTATATGTGTAGAAAGCATAATGGTCTTTTCCTTTCCTACACCTGAGATCAGGTTTCTTATTTCAACAATCTGGTTTGGGTCAAGCCCTGTGGTGGCCTCATCAAGGATAAGAACAGCAGGATCATGAATGAGAGCCTGGGCAAGGCCTACCCTCTGCCGGTAGCCTTTTGAGAGTGCCATGATCTTTTTATGTTGTTCCGGACCCAGGCCTGTCATCTCTATAACACCATCGACAGCTTTTTTCTTTTTTTTGCCAAGAGAGTATATTTCAGCCACGTAGCCAAGATACTCCCTTACATACATCTCAGGATAGAGGGGGTTATTCTCAGGAAGATAACCTATCAGGCGGCGTACTGCAATATCACCAGGCTTTGAGTAATGACCACAGACCTTCACACTGCCCTCACTGGCAGGTAAAAAACCTGTGATGATCTTCATCATTGTTGACTTACCTGCTCCGTTAGGACCAATAAAAGCAGCTATCTCTCCTTTTTGAATCTCAAAGGAGACATTATCAAGTGCTTTTTGTGAACCGTAATATCTGGTTACACCGGTTACATTAACGGACATATCTGTTTTTGGTGAAATAAATTATCAGGCAAATGTAAAAGACAAAAGACAAAAGATAAAAGTATTGTGTCACAATTGTCTTTACATATTGTCTTTTCTATCCATACATAAACTGCCCAAGATTAGCAAAGGCAGAAGTTGGGTTGACACAGCAAACAGGAATCTTTGAGCTGTTGGCAATGATATACTGTTCTTTTGCTCCCAGAACATAGTCAGCAAAAGTTATATCCTTGGTTGTCATTATCAGGATCAGATCTGCATTAATTTTCTGTGCAAACTCTATTGTTTCAACAGCAAGTTTATCAGTCTTGATCTCATGAATCTCATATTCTATATTATTCTGGATGAGCATCCTGACAGAGTGATTGATATTAAGATTCACCTTTTTAAGCAGTGACTCATCTTTACGTGCTGTCTTAAGTATATGGATCTTTGAGTCAAAATATTTCCCCATGAAAATTGCCATAGAGAGCTTCTCCTTTTCTTCTGATTTAAAGTCGATTGGGAAAACGATATCGTGATATCTCTCCTGATCATTGGGATCTTCCTGCACAACGATGAAAGGTACTTTTGATTTGGCAATTACTTTTAAAGCCCAGCTACCTGTATACTTCTGCATTCCCTGCATACCATGCGTTCCCATTACAACCAGCGAAGCTCCGCGGTCATTGACAAACTCAGCTATCTGTTTGAAAATAGTGCCCCGTAGAACATGGTACTTTATTGTAACACCATGCATCTTCCCTGCCTCCGTTGAAATATTATTTAATGAAGCTTGCTTTGCTTTTACTCCTCCATCAGTGGTAATCTTATCAACAATGTGTAAAAGACAAATATCATCATGAGTCATCTTTGATATCTTAACTGCATGTTTCAGAGCACATTCTGCAACCGGAGTAAAATCCCATGGAACAACGATTATTTTGCTGTCTAAATCCATAATTCTCAGTAATCAGTTTCAAATGTAAAATTATCAGTTTTAATGAATAATTCAAATTTATATATTATCCTGAGAAAGAGCGGCCATTAATCGCACAAAAATAGTGCCGATTATGGCATGAATGTGAAAAAATTGCAGAACTAATTGTTATTTTTGTGAGATGAACTCTGAAAAAGGGCATTTGATTTGAGGGGCAAGAGAAAGAGTAAAGAAAAGAGATAAAGAAAAACATTTAGATATGAAAAGGATCAGGATAAAAAATCTGTTGACATCTCCGGTGGTAGGAGAGGTAGTTGAAGTAAAAGGATGGGTACGAACAAAAAGGGAGATAAAGAATGTTGCCTTTGTTTCGCTCAATGACGGGTCAACAATAAACAATATCCAGATAGTAATAGATCTGAATACTATAAGTGCTGAGTTACTCAGGGATATAACTACCGGAGCCAGTATTGGTGTGACAGGGAAGCTTGTTGAGTCTCAGGGTCAGGGTCAGAGTGTAGAGATACAGGCATCTGAAGTGATACTCTATGGCAAATGTGATTCAGAGACATATCCATTGCAGAAAAAGGGTCATTCGATGGAGTTTCTGCGCGACATAGCGCATCTGCGATTCAGGACAAACACTTTTGGGGCTGTTTTTCGCATCAGGCATGCTATGGCATTTGCCATCCACAAATATTTCAATGACAGGGGATTCTTTTATCTTCACACCCCTATTATCACTGGCAGTGATTGTGAAGGGGCCGGGGAGATGTTCCATGTGACTACCATGAACCTGAATAACATTCCCATGGGGGAAAACGGGGGCATTGATTATTCAGCCGATTTCTTTGGCAAGGAGACCAATCTCACAGTATCAGGTCAGCTTGAAGGTGAGTTAGGGGCTATGGCTCTGGGTGAGATATATACGTTTGGCCCTACTTTCAGGGCAGAGAATTCAAATACCCCACGTCACCTTGCAGAGTTCTGGATGATAGAACCGGAGATGGCCTTCTGGGATCTGAACGATAACATGGATCTGGCTGAAGATTTCCTGAAGTATCTGATAAGCTATGCTCTGGAGAATTGTCATGATGACCTGGAGTTCCTTAACAAGATGATTGATAAGGAGCTATTGTCACGGCTCCGCTTTGTCCAGGAGAACAGTTTTGTCAGGTTGCCATATACAGAAGCAATAACAATTCTTGAAGCCTCGGAGTGGACCTGGGAATACCCGGTATACTGGGGCAGAGATCTTCAGGCTGAGCATGAGCGTTTTCTTGTTGAGACCCACTTCAGACGGCCGGTGATACTGACTGATTATCCGAAAGAGATAAAGGCTTTCTATATGAAGCAGAATGATGATGGTAAGACAGTCAGAGCTATGGATGTACTGTTCCCGGGCATTGGAGAGATAATCGGGGGTTCGCAGAGAGAAGAGAGTTATGACAAGCTTGCGGCAAGGATTGACGAACTTAAACTGCCGATGAAGGATCTCTGGTGGTATCTTGATACACGTCGTTATGGTACCGTGCCTCATTCGGGATTTGGATTAGGGTTTGAAAGGCTGATATTATTTATGACAGGAATGTCAAATATCCGCGATGTGATTCCTTTCCCCCGCACGCCAGGTAAGGCTGAGTTCTGAAAATAGACCCTTTTGCCATGCTAAACCAGAAACTTCAGCAGAAGCTGCTTCAGAAACTCTCACCACAGCAGATACAGATGATAAAACTGCTGGAGGTGCCTGCGATGCAGCTTGAGCAGAGGATTAAAAAGGAGTTGGAAGAGAATCCGGCACTGGAGGAGGGCCCTGATGATGACGATACACCTATTCAGGCTGAAGATGAGCAGGACGATGAACGTGGTGAGAGTGAGCAGGACGAATTTACTCTTGATGATTATCTTAATGACGAAGATATCCCTGACTACAGGCTTCAGATAAATAATTCCTCCCGCGATGATGAGAAGAAAAACGAGATACCTTTTACTGCCGGCTCGTCATTCCAGGAGAATCTAATGTCGCAATTCAGCCTCAGAGTAGATGATGAGAAGGATCTCGTACTCGGTGAATATATTATAGGGAATCTGGATGAAGATGGTTATCTGCGACGCGAGATTGAGAATATGGTTGATGATCTTGCCTTTTTGCAGAATGTCTCAACAACTACAGAGGAGCTTGATAAGATTCTTGAGATAATACAGGATCTGGAGCCTGCAGGGGTGGGGGCCAGAGACCTGCGTGAGACATTGCTTCTGCAGCTGGAACGAAAGGATAAGACAAACAGAGCTGTGGCGCTGGCTATAGAAATACTCCGTGATTATTTTGATGAGTTCTCCAGGAGGCATTATGAAAAGATCATGGCCAGGCTTGACCTAGATGATCAGGAGATGAAGAGTGTTGTTGATGAGATACTGAAGCTGAATCCGAAACCGGGTGGGGTATATAGCGATCCGTTTATAAAGACTGCCCAGCATATTATACCTGACTTTGTTCTTGATCAGACCGATGATGGTCTTGAGCTGAGTCTGAATAACAGAAATATACCCGAACTAAAAATAAGCAAGGCATATAGTGAGATGCTGGAGACATATACCAGGGATAAGGCCAGCAACAGACAGAGTCGTGACGCACTGTTGTTTGTAAAACAGAAGCTTGATTCAGCCCGCTGGTTTATTGATGCCATGAGGCAACGACAGAATACTTTGCTTCTTACTATGAATGCCATACTGGAGTATCAGAAGGAGTATTTTATGGAGGGAGATGACACAAAACTTCGTCCTATGATACTGAAGGATGTAGCTGAGATGACCGGCCTTGATATATCTACGGTATCACGTGTTGCAAACAGCAAATACATACAGACACACTTTGGAATATTCCCTCTTAAGTTTTTCTTCTCTGAAGGTATGCAGACTGATACCGGAGATGAGGTATCTACCAGGGAGATAAAAAGGATATTGATGGAATGTCTCGGTAATGAGAATAAGAGAAAGCCGCTGACAGATGAAAAGCTGACAGAGATACTGAAGGAAAAGGGATATCAGATTGCCCGCAGAACGGTTGCCAAGTATCGGGAGCAGCTGAATATTCCTGTTGCCAGGATGAGGAAGGAGATAAAATGAAGAATGCAGAAAGAGGTTTTTTCGGCAATCTGTCCCGGATAGTTTCAGTGATTTTCCATCCGGTGTTTATACCTTTGCTTGGTCTGGCAGTAATATTCTGTGCACCAACACTGCTCTCATTTATACCACAGAGGGTAAAGTATCTCATTCTTCTGATAGTCTTTGTTAATAACGTATTCCTGCCTCTTGCTGTTATACTCACCCTTTATTCACGTGGTATTATAAAGTCATTCACTGATAATGACCGCAATGAGAGAGCACTCATGCTTGGCATAATGTTCCTGCTCTATCTTGTTACAACCACACTCATGGTAAGGCTCCCGGTTCCAAACCTGATAAAGGCATACTTTATTTCTACATCCTTCATTGTTTTCATAACTGGCATAGTTAACTTTTTCTGGCGGGTATCATTGCATTCAGTAGCCGCCGGTGGTATGCTTACACTGGTATGTGTTCTGTCTTATATTTTTGAGGTATCAATGATATTGTATCTGACAGGTATGATACTTCTTTGCGGGCTGGTTATGTTTGCCCGATTATATAATGAGGACCACAGCCCTGCTGAGGTTTGGTCCGGGTTCTTTTTAGGGGCGCTTTCAATGGCCGTTTCTCTTATAATACTTCTCTAGCATAACACTGAGCGCCTTTTCTGCCTTGTCTCCCTGAAAGATGTTATTGTAAGAGGTCTCTGTAGCTTCAGGGAATGATAAAAAAATCTCTTTAGTGATCTGATCCTGAGTTATGGTTTTAAATCCATATTTGCCATTCAGGTAGCTACCGAGGTATTCCTGTTCTGTCTGTCCCGGGGTAGGTATTATTATTGCACCTTTATGTAATGAGATGAGTTCCATCAGTGTTGTATAACCTGACCGGCATACCACCAAACTGCTGTTTTCAATGATAGTTTTAAGGGCAGAGCTTCTTTTTCCGGTAATCATCTCAACATATTCCTTATCTGAAAGACATTCATCAGTTTTGTCATTTGAGAGAATCACCAGATGCAGATGTAATTGCTGAGTAGCTTCAGCAACCTTTTTCATGAGCAACGATTTTTGTGGTTCAGGGCCGGAGAGTATCAGGCATATGTAAGGTTTTGCCGGAGCAGTGCCGGCCGTATTGCTATCTGTCAGGGTGAAACGTGACAAGAGTCCCATGTAAAGCGTCTCTACCGGTGGCATGATATTATGTGACAACCGGCCGGAGAGGTTTAATTCTCCCTCCATATCAGGGACCATACACAAATTATATTTTCTTATGAACCTGTTATGAAAGAAGATGCCTGTTCTTTCCAGGAATTGAAAAGGGGAGGGGAATGGTATCCTCAGCATATGGGTAACATATACACTGAATACCTTTTTATTGTAGCAGGCGAAACGGTTGTCAGAGATGATAATGTCAGGTTGCAGCCTCTTTATTGCTACTGTCAGGGCAGAATGTTCTTTAAGTGCCCGCAACAGTACTACCGGTGTTTGCAGGAGAACAACCACGTATTGGGGTATCAGGCTGGAGTATCTGATGTTGAGGCCCTTAATTTCAATCAGTCTGATGTCGGGTAGTTCAGCGTTTATATGTTTTAACAGACTTCTGTCAGCGCCAATTATTACCTCGTGGCCCATATTTCTCAGTGTGGCGGCCACTGGTATCATTCTGCCGGCGTGACCAAAGCCCCAGTTAAGAGGTGTTATTAATATCCGTAAACGATCTCGCGGCATCAGCCTGACACAGTTACTGGTATTCCGGCTGCTTCTACCATTGCGGCAATCTCTTTCAGTTCTGAGGCTGGTACTTTATGTAGCTGATTGCCAAGAGGTGTATCGCGCGATATGGTATATACCATTACAGACTCAGGCCTGAGTCTGATTATCACATCAAGCCATGCAGCCAATTCCTCTGCAGTAGTGTTGTTAACCACAGTGCCATTATAAGTGCCTCGTATGAAGAGTGTCTGAAGTATAAACCTGCCGTTGAAAAGTTTGAGCAGCTCTATTGTACGTTCAACAGAATAGGCATCGGAATGTTGGTTGAGGAGCTTTGCTGTAGCGGGTATGGCACTGTCAAGTTTGAGAATCCTCATCTCAACATTCATAAGTGCTCTTCTGATATTTTCCTTATGTATATTGGTTGCATTTGACAACACTGATATTTTTGTCAAAGGGAAGAACTGGTCACGCAGGGAGACAGTATCGGAGATGATCATCTCGAAATCGGGATGCATTGTAGGTTCTCCGTTACCTGCAAATGTTATTACATCAGGTTTTTCACCTTTTTCTTTCATTGCAGCAAGCGCATTATGCAGGGCATCATACACCTCAATGCGGGAAGGAAGTGCTGTCTTATCCGTACATCTTTCGCTGGTCCACCCGCATTCACAATAAATACAATCAAAAGTGCATACTTTCCTGTTTACAGGCAACAGGTTGATACCCAGTGAAACCCCTAGCCGCCGGCTTCTGACAGGGCCAAAAACAATACTATCAAATAAAAATGTTGACATATCTGAAATTATTCAGCGGCAAAGTTATAACAATCTTCTTACCCTGCTGCCAGGAAGAAGCTTCATGTTTATCAGGTCCATCTCTTCAATGAGCAACACCCCTGGTTTCTTACCTGTGGAAAAAGATCCCTTTGTCTTTTCGATGTCAAGGGTTATAGCCCCGTTAAAGGTAGCCCATTTAATCATCTTTTCGAGAGTTACACCTGACGACTCTTCCTGTAGCAGATATAACTCTGCAAGGATGCTAAGGCGATTATTTGATGCCAGGCTGTCAGTCCCTGTCACGATCAGGCCGCCAGCCCGTTCAATGGCAGAAAGTGGGGGTGTGGCACCTGTGATGTACTTATTTGATGAAGGGCAGAGACACCATGATACATTACCTTTTGATACAAGTATCTTTATCTCGTCGTCGTTGACAAAGGTGTTATGTACCAGCATCACTCTTTTTGACCTTCTGGCAATTTCTACAGCAGTATCAAGGTGGTCATAAGGCACACCCATTGTCTCAGGTGGGATGCCTAATGCCCTGTATGACTCAGTCATAGGGCCGGTGCGATGTTTTGTCAGAAGCCTTTCGTCGGGTGACTCAAGAAAGTGCACTGAGAAAAGAGGGTTCCTTCCGGCATGTTTTATGATCTTCTCCATCAGGATCGATGATACCGAATAGACAGAGTGCGGAGTCAGATATGTGTGAATCCCTCTCTCTTCTGCCTTACCTCTCAGATTCAATGCCTCTTCCATTCTCTTGTCACTCCTGTCTGCAACGGCACCAAAGATCTCAAGAAAGGTGATGTATTCAATTCTGCTTTCTCTTTTCACCTCAAACGAGCTGCTTGTATTGCTTATATCGCCACAGGCAACAATCCCTTCGTCATACATCTCCCTGTCAGCAGATAAGGCCGATAAGACAACTGTTGATTCTTCTGCCTGGCGGGTCTCATTTACAGCTTTAATAAAGCCTCCCAGGCCTGTTGTTTGAGGAATAGTGCCTTTCAGATGCGAAAGTTCAAGGTGACAATGGCAGTTGATGAATCCAGGAACAAGGACGCCATTATAAAACTCTGTGGAGGATGTCTCAGCAGGGTGATCAGTATGTGGAGCAACAGATACTATAGTACCATCGTCTGTCGCAGTCAGAACTCCCCGCTTGAGTACTGTGCCGTCACCTGTAAAGATATAGTGTGCTGATATCTTTCTCATTGCATAAGCCTGACTCTCTTTTCTGCTTCATCAGATTCTTCCTGCTCTTTTTCAACTACGATGCCCATAATCCGGGCATGTTTTCTCCATTTTATACCTTTATTGGAGTGGGAGAAGAGGTTACCCTCAAGCTTAACGGCACCAGGGTTATCGAGCCTTTTCTCAAGCCTTATCAGGTTTGATTTGCCATCTTTAACAAGCGCATATGGTTCCCACATGATGGTATCAATGTTTTCCTTGTCATTAACGGTGAAGTAGATTTTAACCTGTGGATCAATACTCTGATCATCTGCATAAAGGAGGTAGAATGCCTTGAACCTGTAGAGGCCAGGCCCTGGCAGTGGTATCGAGAATGCAATGGAGTCAGTTCTGTATTCGTCGGGGAAGAGATATGATGCCTTCCCGTTCCAGAGGTTTGATTGAGGAGGAGGTGCATCCTGATTGTTTTCAGTATTCAGATTTGCTTCCATTTCGAGCAGGTTCCCCGTAACCCTGTCATATAGCTTTTCAAATTTCTTGGGTTTATATAGGAAATAATACTTCAGGGTGGAATCAAGCTGTGCCTTGGTGTAGCCATAATGCCCTGTAATATCCTTTACATTACTGATAGAGTCTCTGAACTGGTAAATACTTCTTACCGAGGCGACATCCATGAGAGCTTCGGCAAGATAGGTGTCGGTGAGTATGTTTACAATTGCATCGTCAGGTACGATATATGCATCATCAAGTTTTGTCCGGTCTTTGCATGAAGTGATCAGCACAGATAATGTCAGCAATGCGGAGGTTATTGTGATAGCAGGTTTCATACTATTGATGTTTGTTTTTTCAGGTATTTATTGGAGAGGTATCTGACGGGGTACCAGGCTGCCCAATAACCTATAGCTAAAACGGTAGCAGCTACAATAAAAAAGTCAGACAGGCGCATTTCTACGGGGTATGCTCTTAGCAGCAGTGAGTCGCCGGATAGTTTTATTATACTGAATTCCTGTTGTATCAGACAAAGGATAAACCCAATTATCAATCCGCCGGCAGTTCCAATGGCTGAGATGAGCCATCCCTCAAAGATGAATATCTTCTTTATAAGTGTATCGTTGGCGCCGAGGCTTCTGAGTACGCCTATATCACGCTCTTTCTCGATGATGAGCATGGTAAGTGACCCTATGATATTAAAAGAGGCAATGAGGAGTATAAAGGTAAGGATGACAAATATGGCAAGCCGCTCTCCTTTCATTACCTTATAGAATATCTCCTGTTGTTCATATCTGTTCTGGACTATAAAATTCTTACCGAACAGTGCAGTGATGGTCTTCTGTGTCTTTTTGGTATCTGCTCCTGGTGCCAGTTTTATCTCAATGGAGCTTATCTCATTTGTATAGTTAAGCAGATCACGCAGGAAAGATATGGGTACGAAGATATATTTAGAATCGAACTCCTGTTCAACGGCGAATATACCTGAAAAGGTGATGTATTTACGGGCGAAAGCTTTTTCAGGGCTTATATTCAGTGAGGCAGTACGTTCGGGGATATAAACAGCAAGGGGTGCAACAAAGTTGAGCCTCATTCCCAGGTAGTTTGCCACACCGAGGCCGGCAACGGCATAGGATCTGATGCTGTCACGAAGAATAAATTCACCGTCCCACATTGCCGTATCCAGATCAGTGACATCTGTATAGTTATCACTAACTCCCTTTATTGTTGCAATGAACTGTTGATCTTCATATTTTAACAGGGCATTCTCCTCCAGCACCTCAGCCCAGACAGCTACACCCTTTATTGATGACAATTGCTTCATCACAGCCGTGTCAGGGAGAAAGAACTTTCCTTTTACCGGGGCAATCTTTATCTCAGGGTCAGAGGTGTTGAAAATGCTCCTAACCATGGTTTCCAGGCCATTAAAAACCGACAGAACAGTAATAAGGGCCATAGTACCCACCATAACACCTGCAACAGAGATAGTTGATATGATGTTTATTGCGTTTCTCGACTTCTTTGCAAAGAGATATCTTTTTGCTATGTAAAGCGATACTTTCATTATTTACGGGCGATAACCAGAAGTCCTGTCCCTTTACTGTGACTGAATAGCAGGTCAAGATAATTCAATACCAGGGCAAAGGGTAAGACACAAATATAATAGAATGGAAGAATAATAAACATCAGTTTGCTGAGAGAGAGCATCATAACAGGATACTTCATTGACAGACGCCATGCAATACTTCCGGGTATACCGTAAGTATATGAGGCTTTGACGGAGGAGAAGCCTGATGAGAGCAGTTTAGCAGTTATCTCCTCAATGGAATAACCATCACGCACATGTTCACCTATGAATGATTCCTGGCCTTCGTCGTGCACGTCTGACCCTCCTTTGTCTGAGGGTGTTGAAATGATGAGTTCAGAGCCTGTTTTAAGGGAGGCTGCAAAGTTTTCAAAGACAGCAGTATCTTCTTCGATATGTTCCATAACATCAACACAGAGAATCAGATCATAGTTGTTGTTTTTGCGGTATGACACCAGGTCTGCCTCAATGGCCCTTATCCTGTCATCAATTTTACACTGTTTGAAAAACCTGTTACAATCTTCTACCTGTTCACTTTTAACATCTACGGCAGTCACATTGCTTTTTTTGAAATTTGTAGCCATCCACCATGAGTATTGTCCAAACCCCATACCGGCGTCAAGAATCTCTGCCTGCTTATGGCTCATGGTTCGTTTAACAGCTCTGTGTATATGCCATGTCCTCAGGAGAAGTATATCAAGCATTTTATAGAAGCTTTTCCTGAGAAAAGGGCTTCTGTTGAAGATACGGCCTAGTAACTCCTTAATCGGGTCGTAATGCATATCAGTTATTCCTTCAGAAGATTATTTATGTTTTCAATGTAATCATTACTATCGTCAATGAAAAAAGCCAGTTCAGGAACAATTCTGAGCTGATTTCTCACTTTGTGTCCCAACTCATATCGCAGGTGGGGTATGTGATTTTTTATATTTAGCAGGACACCTGCTGCTTCAGCAGAGGGGTAGATACTTACATATACTTTAGCCAGGGAGAGATCAGGGCTTACACGGACAGTAGTCACTGATATCATTTTCCCGTGAGCAAGCTCGCCTGTGCTGCGCAGCAGAATATCAGCCAGTTCTTTCTGGATTAGTCTTGCAACCTTTTTTTGTCTTGTTGATTCCATACTGATGAATTTCATTTCAAAAATACATAAAAATATGGCCTGCCTCAAAAGAAAGAGCAGCTTGTGATAATGTATTAAAAACTGATTAGCTATTCCCATTCTATTTAATTAATCCCTAATTTTGCACAGTTTTAAATATGACAATAAATGGATACAGTTGTAAGTGGAATCAGGTCAACAGGTAATCTACACCTGGGCAACTATTTCGGAGCGATAAGGAATTTCCTTAAGATGCAGGAGGAGAACAGATGCTTTTTCTTTGTTGCAGATTACCATTCACTGACAACGCATCCACATCCTGATGATCTGCATGGCAATATCAGGCAGATTCTTGCTGAATATCTGGCCTGTGGCATTGACCCTGAAAAAGCCACCATATATGTACAGAGTGATGTACCTGAGGTGACTGAGTTATATCTGTTGATGAATATGAATGCATATGTTGGAGAGCTTGAGCGCACGGCTTCATTCAAGGAGAAGATAAGAAAACACCCGGATAATATTAATGCCGGGCTGTTAACATATCCGGTATTAATGGCTGCAGATATAATCATTCATAGAGCACAGAAAGTGCCTGTTGGCAAGGATCAGGAGCAGCATCTGGAGATGACAAGACGTTTTGCACGGCGTTTCAACACAATGTATGGTGTTGAGTATTTCCCGGAGCCCGATGCCTATAACTTTGGCAAACAGCTTTTAAAGATACCCGGCCTTGATGGCTCCGGCAAGATGGGCAAGAGTGAGGGCAATGGCATTTTCCTAGCTGATGACCCGAAGGAAATACGCAAAAAAGTAATGCGGGCTGTTACCGATGCTGGTCCTGTGGCTCCTGATTCAGAGCCTTCTGAACCGGTAAAAAACCTCTTTACCATAATGGAGGTTGTATCAGAACCATCAACGCTGGCATATTTCAAGGAAAAGCATGCCACATGCGAGATTCGTTATGGCGACCTGAAAAAACAGCTTGCCGAAGATATTATAAAGGTGACTGAACCTATTCGCGAAAGGATAAATCAGATACTAAATGATCCGGTTTACCTTGGGCGTATTGTAAGGCAGGGTGGTGAAGCAGCCCGCGAGAGTGCATCAAAAACCGTCCGCGAGGTGCGTGAGATAATTGGGTACAAGCCTTTCTGAAATAATTATCCGGCATTGACCACAGGTGCTCTTTCAAACAGAGCCTCCTTGTCTATCATGTAATGATATGTTATGTGTGTCTTGACTATAGTAGCTCCAAGCTGACTTAGGAGATGCATCATAGATGGATTGAAGTCACCTATCCAGTTAAACTCCAGCTCCCTGTAAGGAAATGACTTTGACAGTGCAACATCAGCAAATGACATTACCATTGCTCCTTCAATACCTTTTCGCTGATGCTCCGGGACAATACCGAATATCAATCCAAAAGCCCTGGTCAGCTTTCTGCGGACTAAATGCCTGAAATAGAAAAATTTGATTCTCCCGATTTGGTTCTTTCTTCCGTTGAGATGCTTTACAATCTGATTTATTTCAGGGAGCATGATAAAGAAACAGATAGGTTCATCTTTATAAAATCCAAACCACAGAAGCTTTTCATCAAGGACAGGACGGAGTGTTTTCAGCAACAGTCTGGCATGTGCTATACTGATGGTTTTTATCCCGGGAAATCGTGCCCATCCTTTATTGTAGACTATCATAAAGTTACGGGCTATTTGCTTCATCTCTTTATGTGTCATATACCTGAATGAGTAATCGGGATTAGAGAATATCCTTCTTGCCTTCTTCTTTATGACTTCAGGGAGATATTCACCGGTTACAGGCATATAATAGGTGTATTGTTCAAAATAGTTTTTGAACCCAAAATCTTCAAAGAGCTCTCTGTAATAGGGGAAGTTGTATGGCATACAGTAATTTGGGGGCAAAAACCCTTCAACAAGAAGGCCCCACCATCTGTCGCGTTCACCAAAATTGACAGGTCCTTCCATTATCTTCATACCCTTCTCTTCGAGCCATTCACGGCAAGCTTCAAAAAGTGTAAAAGCAGCATCACGATTGTTTATGCATTCAAAAAAGCCCATACCTCCTGCCGGCAATTGGTTTGCCGATGATATCTTCCTGTTATAGAATGCTGCAACACGTCCCACACATTTGTTATCATCTGTTTTTAAAAGCCATCGTATTGCTTCACCAGTCTTAAACAGTGGATTAATATTTGGATCAAAGACAGATTCAATGTCATTTTCAAGAGGTCTTATCCAGTTGTTTTCGTTTTTGTACAGAGTTACTGCCAGATGGTGAAACTCTCTGATATCTTTTCTGGATACGACCCTGTGAAGTGAAAAGGAGTTAGCCATAATAGGGAAATTAGATAATTCTAATATACTTAAAGGAATTAACTGTTCAAACCAAAGAAGAGCAATATTAGTGGACCTTTTCGATGAAGCACCGGAAAGTATTGCCAGATAAGGATAATAATGGATGAAACCAAAGTATAATTTTATAAATTTGATAATTGAACTGAAATGTTTCAGGGAGTGATCAGAAAGATAATAATAGCATCTATTGTAATATTTACCTTAGGCTTGATAGCTGCAGGGTATTATCTTCAGAAGGTAAGGAAGATAGAGGTCATAGATCCGTTTCTTACCGTACCGGCAGATGCCGTTGTTATTATAGAGACGCCTGATTTTCCAGAGTTGTTGACCAAGGTCAACGAGAAGAATGGGATAGCGTGGAGGCTAAAAAATATGAAGTGGGCTTCAAGCTTAGTTGCTGATGCTTCATTGATTGACAGTCTCACAGGGAATCAGGAGGTGAGGGAGTATATGACAGGCCGGCGTACCATTATCTCATTTCATTCAGGACCGGGAGGTCGTCTGACGCCCCTTGTAGCAATGAACATTGGTGCAATGGTGAGCAGGCGGCATATAGAGGGGATGATTGAATCAACAGGAGCAATTATCACTGAAAAGGGTGATGTTGATGGAGCAAAGTCAATAGTAGCCCGGTATGGCAAGGGCAACGATACCAGGGATATATATTTTGCTTTTACCGCAGGTGTGCTTATTGCCACGCCCTCAATGTCATTAATGGCCAATGCATTAAATAACAAGAATAGCGGATCTGACATAAGACTTCAACAGGGTTTTTCAAAAGTAGCAGGTGCCTTTGGTGAAGAAAGCGATAACATTTTTATACTGTTCCGAAACCTTCCGGGATTCTTTAAAGGCATTGTTGATCCGGCAGAGATAAATGAGATTGTTGGATTAGCTATTGCCGCCGGAGGGGAGATAGATGAGAAGGAGGATGGCCTTTATATCAATGGGTTTATAGCTACTTCAGGGTCAGGTACGGGAGCCGACAGGGTGATGAACATCACACCAGCTACGCCCGGTATACAGGAGATATTGCCTGCTACCGTCAGATCTTTCAGAACCATAATGCGGGAGGTAATGCTCTCAGGTGAACCTGCAACAGATCCTGTTTCAATAAATGCAACAGATATAGCTCTTTCATTACGGCCATACACTGAGAATGAAATTACACTGGCTACATTAAGCACCACTGCAGGAAACAAGAATGCAATACTCTTCAGGGTAAGTAACAAAACTGCTGCTGATTCAGTTCTGAAAGAAAGAATAGCAGCAAAATACAAATCGTTAGGCATTAAGAGTGATAGCTACATTATTAAAAACGGAGAGAGTGGCAGTGGCAATGATATGCCTGTTTATAAAATGCCATTCACCGGGATAGCCTCAATACTGTCACAGGGGCAGAAGCTGACGTTCAGTGACAGCTATGCTGTTTTCTGCAGGTCATATCTGATCTTTTCTGATGATCCTGCTGTGTTACGATCTGTGACTTACGCTTCGGAAAATGGATCAACACTTATAAACGATCCGTTATATAATGAGGTGGAGAAGTCATTACCCACAAAGAGCTCATATCTGTGCTACCTCTCATCAGATGCTCTCTGTTCGGAAATACAAAATGTACTGGTTCCGGAAAAAGCCAGCACCTTTGATATGAAATCGCTTTCCGGAATAGGGGCAATAGGTGTCAGTATGACCCCCAGTAACAATATGGTATATATCAGTCTGTCAGTGGCATACAGTAATAGTGAGACCGAAAGGCTGAAAGAGCTTATCTCCTCGGCAGAACCAGGACGGGATAGCTCCTCAGCAGAGACTGATAACCGTCTTTTATGGAAAGCAATGCTGCAGGCTCCTCCGGTGATTAAGCCATTTGTTTTCATCAACCACACAAACAATGCCCGTGAGATATTTATTCAGGATGCATCAAACAATATATACCTTATAAGTGCAACAGGGAAAATACTCTGGTCAGCTCATATACGTGAGCGGATCAGAGGGGATGTCTTTATGATAGACTATTACCGGAACGGGAAGAACCAGATACTGTTTGCTGGCAAAGAATATCTTCACCTTATCGACCGGAATGGAAAATATGTGGATAAATATCCTGTCAGGCTAAAGTCTCCTGCTGCCAACACACTTGCAGTATTTGACTACGAGAGTAATAAAGATTACAGGCTCTTTATTTCAGGTGAAGATAAGAAGGTATACACATATGATAAATCGGGTTCCATTGTAAAGGGATGGACTCCTTTGGTGACAACACAAAAGGTAACATCTCCGGTAAAATATTTCAGAACAGGCGGGAAGGATTATATTGTTGTTCACAATACTTATGATATCAACATCCTGGATAGAAGGGGTAATAAGAGAGTAACAGTTAAGAAGTCTGCAGGAGTGGCAGAAAACTCTGCTGTGAGGTTAACCAAAGCCTCTGATATTGTCTTTTCTGACCCTGATGGTGGGGTTCATTTTCTGGACTTTACCGGTAATGAGGAGATGAAGAGTGCAGGTAAGATGTCACCGGGATTATTCTTTGATTATTATGACATTAACAGGGATGGTTTGGGTGAGATAATAGTTATTGATCAGGGGGTGTTGACTATCTGTCGCGATGATATGAGTGTTTTGGCTACAGCGAGGCTGCCGGAGGGTAAGTTTCTGACTCCCGAAATAGTTAGCTTAACCACAGGCCTGGGAATGGTGGCTCTTACAGACGAAAATGCAGGTTCTTTGTGGCTCTTTGATGATGACGCCAGGATAAAAAGCGGATTCCCGCTGAAGGGCTCTGTTTTGCCGGTAATAGTCAGACTCACCTCTTCAACCGGCAATACCGTTATTACCGGAGGGCCGGATAATTATGTTTATTGTTATAAACTTACAAACCAGTAATAGTAATGATATATTTATTAAGGATAGTCTTAATCATTACCCTTATCGTTCTGTTTGTCAGGACATTTGCAAGATCGCTTGACCATGAGCCTGAAGGGACAAAAAGACAGCGGAAAAATGACGCTGATGAGAGCGGGAGAAAGGTATCAGACCAGACAGGCGAATATGTTGACTATGAGGAGGTGGATTAAAAGGCCGCTTATTTAGAATCGCGCAGTTTTCGGGCCAGAGTGTTTGCAAAGATAAAGTCATTGAGTTTTTCACAGTCAGATTCGAGTACTTCATCCTTGGTTCCTTCCCAGCATTTCTCACCCTCATCAATAAAGATTATTTTCTCACCTATCTCCATAACCGAGTTCATATCGTGAGTATTTACAATAGTGGTGATATTATATTCCTCTGTTATCTCCTTTATGAGAGCATCGATAACAATAGCTGTTTTCGGGTCGAGGCCTGAGTTTGGCTCATCACAGAACAGGTATCGTGGTTTGAGAGCAATAGCCCTGGCAATAGCCACCCTCTTTTTCATTCCACCCGATAGTTCAGATGGGTAGAGGTGATTTGAATTTAAGATATTAACTCTTTTGAGGCAGAAATTGACTCTTTCGAGCTTTTCTTCAGGTGATTGGGAAGTGAACATATCAAGTGGGAATCTGACATTCTCTTCAACAGACAGAGAGTCAAAGAGGGCAGAACCCTGAAATAGCATACCCAGCTCTTTTCTGATGGTTTTTTTACCTGCAAAATCGAGTTTGGTGAAAAGTATATCATCATACCATATCTCACCCTTGTCAATATCGTGAAGTCCTACAAGACTTTTTAAAAAGACGGTTTTACCTGATCCGCTTTTACCAATAATAAGATTTGTCTTCCCGGGTTCAAATCTGGTGGTGATATCTTTCAGAATAGTTCTTCCCCCAAATGATTTTTCTATGTTATTTACCTTTATCATGACAGAAGCAGCTGGGTTAGGATAACGTTCAAAGTAAGTATTACAACACTACTGTAAACAACAGCCTTGGTGCTGGCCCGGCCAACTTCAAGAGATCCTCCCTGCACATAATAACCCTGGAAGGCAGAGACAGATGAAATAGTAAAGGCGAAAAAGAGAGTTTTAATTACTGAGTATGTAATATAATAAGGGATGAATGCATACTGTATGCCATAGATATAATCCTGTGATGTTATTACACCTGCACTTGTTCCTGCTATCCAGCCACCAATAACGCCAATGGTAATACTTATAAGAGTAAGAAAAGGGTTGAAGATGAGAGTGGCGATTATTTTAGGGAGTATAAGATATGAAGCAGAGTTCACCCCCATAATCTCGAGTGCATCAATCTGTTCAGTTACTCTCATGGTTCCTATCTCTGATGCGATATTAGAACCCACTTTACCGGCAAGGATAAGGGCAATTATAGTTGATGAGAACTCAAGGATAACCGAATCGCGGCAGCCCAGCCCAATAAGGTAGGTAGGGTA
>QKCK01000179.1 GCA_003245695.1 Bacteroidota bacterium
CAGCAGTTTTTTCCTGACAATCCGTTTGATCATTTCTTTCTTGATGATTATTACGAGGAGCAATACAGGAATGAGAAGCTACTTGGTGTTGTTTTCGGTGCTTTTGCTCTCCTTGCTGTTATTATAACATGTCTTGGCATACTCGGCCTGACCTCTTTTCTTATGCTTCAGAAGACAAGAGAGATAACCATGAGAAGTGTTTACGGGTCCGGTTTATTCAGGCTTATAAGTCTGTTCTCACGGGAATTCATTTATATTTCAGTTATAGCATTCCTATTCTCAATACCATTATGCTACTACTGGTTCACAGGGTGGCTTAATAGTTTTGATATGAAAATGACCCTTTCAGTATGGGATTTCATTCTCCCGCTTGCTCTTGCACTAATATTTACATTTTCAACCATAGCATTGACTGTACGAAAGGCAGCCTCTGTTAATCCGGCAGAAAATCTGAGGAGTGAATAAAAAAACAACTAAATTGTCTAATTATTTGACACATTATATTATTTCTGCCGTCTTTAGGAAAATGTGAGTTGATGAATAGAGGTACAATACTGATTGTAGATGCTGACAGCCGGTCGCGGAAGATGCTGGAAGCTGCCATTGTCATGGAGTATGAAAATGTCATTGCAATTGCGTCGCCAGATCGTATACGTGAAAAAATAAGGGAAAACGAAGTGGATGTGATACTCCTGGATGCAAACTTCAGGTCTTCAGTACACAATGGTAATGAAGCTTTATTCTGGATCAGGGAGATACTGTCAGAAGATCCTGAAATAAGCATAATCATAGCAGCGGCAACAGGAGGGGTAGAGCTTGCAGTAAATGCTCTTAAGGAGGGCGCTGTTGATTTTATACTAAAACCGTGTGAGGAGGCCAGGCTTATCGCTACTGTTAATAATGCCCTGAAATTGAGGCAATCACGGCTGGAGGCCTCAGTACTTAAATCTGATAACAGGCAGCTGAAGAAGGTCATCAATAATGGCATTGGAAAGCTGGTGCAGGGTGCATCGCCTACAATGATTAATGTTATGAATATTGTAAAGAAAGTGGCTGCCACTGATGCAAATGTTCTGATCACCGGGGAGAATGGCACAGGGAAGGAGTTGGTTGCCAGGGAGATACATCGATTGTCGAAACGGGCATCAGAATTGATGGTTACAGTTGATATGGGCTCTGTAACAGAGACACTCTTTGAGAGTGAATTCTTTGGCCATGTGAAGGGGTCATTCACTGATGCAAAGGAGGACAGGAAAGGGAAGTTTGAGGCAGCTCAGAACGGAACTCTCTTTCTTGATGAGATAGGAAATCTGTCTCTGCAGTCACAGGCAAAGCTGTTGAGTGTTCTGCAGAACAGGAGTATTGTAAGGGTTGGGTCCAACAAGCCGGTTCCTGTTAATTTCAGGCTTATCTGTGCTACAAACTGTGATCTGGTGCAGATGGTCAAAGAGGGAACCTTCCGTGAGGATCTGCTGTACAGAATAAATACGATTCTGATTGAAGTGCCTCCATTACGTGACAGGGTTGATGATATACCGATACTTGCCAATTATTTCCTGCGGAGCAACAGTGAGAAATATGATAAGGGACCATTAAAGATAAGCACCCCGGCGCTGGAGAAGCTGTCTAATCACAACTGGCCGGGAAACGTGAGAGAGCTGCAGCATGCTATTGAAAAGGCGGTTATTTTGTGTGATGCAATGATATTAAAACCTTCAGACTTTACCTTTAGCCCATCGCACATCCGTACCGGACATGGTGATATAACCCTTGAGGAGATGGAGTGCAGGGTGATATCTGAATCATTGCGGCGTCATGATAATAATCTTAGTGTCGTAGCTGATAAGCTGGGCATAACCAGGCAGACACTCTATAACAAAATTGCAAAGTATAAACTATAAAAGAGGCTGTCCAAAGGGGACAGCCTCAAGCAAAAAAATCTATAGGATAGGGTAGTCGTTATACTTCATTCACTATCTGACCATCAAAGAGATTAACTATCCGGTGAGCATAGCTGGCGTCACGGTCAGAGTGTGTTACCATGATGATTGTAGTGCCCTCTTTGTTAAGCTCTGACAGGAGATTAATAACCTCAATACCATTTTTGGAGTCGAGGTTACCTGTTGGTTCGTCAGCCAGGATAAGCTTCGGGTTTGCCACCACGGCGCGTGCAATAGCAACTCTCTGCTGCTGGCCTCCGGATAGCTGCTGTGGAAAGTGTTTTGCCCGGTGTCCTATCTTCATCCTCTCGAGCACCTCTTCAACCCTCTTCTTTCTGTCTCCTGCCTTCATTTTAAGATAGATAAGAGGGAGCTCAACATTTTCGTATACATTGAGTTCATCTATCAGATTGAAGCTCTGGAATACAAATCCAATGTTACCTTTTCTGAAGACAGTCCTGTCTCTTTCCCTGAGGTTAGCCACCTCTGTGCCATTAAAGATATAACTGCCTGCCGATGGATTATCAAGAAGGCCCAGGATGTTCAGCAGAGTTGACTTACCGCATCCGGATGGTCCCATGACTGCCACATACTCACCTTCCTTTACTTCAAGGCATACTTTGTTGAGAGCTGTTGTTTCAACCTCTTCAGTCCTGAAGATCTTAGTTAAATCGTTAGTCTTAATCATAATATCTGAGTCTTTAGTTTGTTATCTGTTTTTAAAAATCAGTTTTTCATTTTTCCCAAAGGATTCATATCCTGAGATTATCACCTTTTCACCTGGCTGAAGTCCTTCAAGTACTTCATAATATTTTGGATTTTTACGGCCTATTGATATCTTTCTCTTTATGGCATATGATTCTGTAGGATCGAGAACAAAGATCCATTGGCCACCTGTCTCCTGGAAGAATCCTCCTATCGGCACCATGATGCTAATCTTGGGTTGCCCGAGCTGAAGACTGGTATAGTATGTCTGCCCGGTGCGTATATTATCAGGCATGGTGTCAGTGAATACCATATCTATCTCGAA
>QKCK01000123.1 GCA_003245695.1 Bacteroidota bacterium
TCGGTTTTATATGATATTTTCATCCGTAGTAATGGCTTTTTTACCTTGATGCCACTTTATATCATTATTACAATAATGGTTTTTGCGGGTCTGAGCTATTGGTTTAACAGATCTTTTAAGGTACCTCTTATAAGACAATACGGGCTAATGGGTGGCTTATCCGTAGCTCCGCTTCTTCTCTTTGTATTCTCAATACCGGCATCTATTTATTTCATTACCGGCGGCATTCAGATAACAGTGGCAGACTGGTCTCTGCTGGGTATTGTAACAGCTTCGCTGGTTGTTTTTGGCGCTTCTCTTATTGTATTTACAGTGCCTACTGATCATATCCTGTCAGCCGGGTTCAATAACAAACAGCAAAATGCTGTTACTGTTAGTCTGGTTATTCTTTTTATTTGTGTTGTTGCGGCAGTGACAGGGATAACCCTCAGAATCATCAGCGTGAAATTTGAATTGCCATTGTTCTCTTTTTATCTTGCTTTACCTTTATTGTCAATAATAGTGGTGTTTAACGCCGCCTCTCAATTGAACAGGCTTAAAAGAGACATTCATTTTAAAATTGAATCCTTTGTTCCTGAGAAGAAGATGCCCTGTTCTGAGCTCATGACAACATCATCAAGAGAGGAGAGCAAGATCTTTAATGAGTTGTTTTTCAGGGAGAAATATCTTTCATTGATTACCGGCGACACACTTAGCCTGACACAGAAAAGTGGTGACACCTATGCAGAGACAATAATATATTTTGCCAACCGGACATATGATCTGGCTCTTTTACCTTCACTGGGTATTATTGCTTCAGGAGAGAGATACAGGGATGATACCAGGAAGAGTGCTATTGATGTGATACATAATCTTGAAAGATACTATTCCAATCCGGGCAAGTATGTTGACATGATTGTACAGGAGGGTATCCCTGAGAAGGCTGCTGCTGCCCGGAAGATACTGGTAAGTCAGCGTAAACCGCAGACCACTGAGGTACTGAGATTGCTCAGAGACCCTGATGCGGAACTACGCCGTATTGCTCTGGCAGCTGTTGGCAAGTTCAGAATCACTGAGTTATTGCCAGAGGTGATACAGGCGCTAACCATCAGCGAAACAGAAAAGAATTCATATTTTCTTCTGAGCTTTTTTGGTCCTATGGTCTCCGGGGATCTGTCACGTAGTTTTGCCTCTACTGTTGACAATGAAAATGTGAGTCTCCTGAAGATACGGCTCCTTACCTCATTTAACTCCACTTTTGAGATCAAGAATCTGGCATCATCATTCTGGCAGGGGGCAGTAAGGATGAAGAGCAAAGGAATGAAATATCTGAAGCAGGCCAACTTTATGCCATCAGAAGAGGATAGGGGGATCTTTGTTGACCATCTTAACGAGATATTAATAAATATTACACGAATACTCTCGCTTGAATACGCAGCAGAAAAGAGAAAGTGTTTCGGATTGGCGCAGGCGCTAAGGCAAGAGCGGATGGTAAATATCTCTTTCTCATTTGATCTGCTTGGTTTTGTCACTGATGAGAAGGCTGCCGGCTACCTGCAAAAACAGATTAACACTAAGGGTTGGATAGCACGCAAATATGCTGCGGAGGTGATAAACATTATAATTGACGAGCCTCTCCGGGGTCCCATACTGGCACTGGTTGACCATACCAATCCGGAAAGGATGCTTGAGAAACTGAAGTATTATTATTCTTTCAGGGAGCCTGATGACAATAGCTTTGTGTCGCTCTTGCTCAATTCAGACCAGAACATAGCGGGAACATGGGTTAAGGCATGTACACTCAGGTGTGTCTCCGATGGTAAATTAACTTCAAGTACCGATTTGCTTATTTCATATCTATATAGCTCCAGCCAGTTACTGCAGGAGGAAGCTATCAGAGCGCTCAGAAACACTGCTCCGGAGGCTTTTGCTTCTGTATCATACCGGTTGCCCGCTTCTGCCGCTCATGTGATAAATGAGATATATGAGCATAAGCTTGATGATGTTGCCATGACCTTTGAAAAAACACGATTCCTCTCTCTCTGCTTCGGCACTATACCAGAGGAGCGTCTGGTGAATCTGGCACGCAGGATGCAGTATTCAGAATCAAGTGACTCACGTCACCTGCCCGGAGTGGTATCATGGATCATTCCTGTCTCAGGAGGTAAGAGCGGGCTCTATTCACTAACGCAGGGAGAGATATCTGATTTTGCATTTCATAATCCGGAATATCTTGATATACTTATAATGTATCTTGAGAGGGCAATGTGTGACAATGATAAACAAAACAATACGAAATGACAGAACGTAGTTGTACATCACTTCAAAATCCTTTTCCAGGCCTCAGGGCTTTTGGACCTGGTGATGCACACCTGCTGTTCGGGCGTGATGCGGGAATAGAGGAGGTGATAAGCAGGATGCACAAGCACCGTTTCGTATCTGTCCTGGGGGCATCTGGTTCAGGAAAGTCTTCTCTGGTAATGTCTGGGGTAATACCACGACTGCTGGCAGAGAATTCAGAAGGTAAACGTTCGTGGTCATACCTTGTGCTCCGGCCCAATAACAATCCGATAGATGCTTTGGCAACAGAACTTTCTTGTCTCTCTGCCAATGCCGGCTTTGCCTACGTATCCCCAATGGCAGCATCTATTGCCCTTAATAACGACAGCGAAGGTCTGGCCGATATTGTAAACCGGATAAGGAAGAATCTGCGCCAGCGAATTATACTTATTGTTGACCAGTTTGAAGAGATATTCCGATATAACAGTGAACAATCAAGGAATGAAAATATATCAGCTTTCGTAAATCTTCTTGTCTCAGCTATAAAAGAGGAGGATACAGGACTTTCTATCATTGTGACAATGCAGTCGGACTTTATACCGGAGTGTGCCCGATTTGAAAGTCTTATAACCCTGATGAATACAGGCAGTTATCTGATACCCCAGATAAAAGGAGTTGGTTACTCTGAGATAATAGAGGAAC